>DATGJK010000170.1:0-6253 GCA_035295245.1 Acidobacteriaceae bacterium | reverse complement strand
CGGATGATCGCGGCGAGGATGCCGTACAGCACGAATCCGGCGCCCAGAGCGACGGCCGTGCCGATGGTGGCAACAGGGTAGTTCATCTCCTTCAGTGAGATGCGAATCTCGGACGCAAGGTCCTTGAGAATGAGCAGCTTCAGGGCTGAGGGCGGGGGGTACCGGAGGCGATTCTTCAGCCCTGGCGGATGACGGGCGGAGGTAACCAAAAGTCTATAATGCAGTTATGCCCAAGTACTCTGTCGTTGTCCCCTTCCACAATGAGGAAGAGAACGTAACCGTGCTCTACGACCGCCTGAAGGGCGTGATGGAGGTTGTGGGCGATCCGTTCGAACTGGTGTTTGTCGACGACGGGTCGAACGACCGGACGTGCCGGCTGCTGGAAGAGATCGCCGCGGTGGACAGCCGGGTGCTGGTGGTGAAGCTGCGCAGGAATTTTGGGCAGACCTCGGCGCTGGCGGCGGGGTTCGATCACGCGCAGGGCGAGTTCATCATCGCGATGGATGGCGACCTGCAGCACGATCCTGGGGAGATTCCGGGATTCCTGGAAAAGCTGGAAGAGGGCTATGACGTGGTCAGCGGCTGGCGCAAGGAGCGCATCGACAATTTCGTGATGCGCCGCTTCCCGTCACGCTGTGCCAACTGGCTGATGGCGAAGCTTTCCGGTGTGGATATTCACGATTTCGGGACGACCTTCAAGGCGTATCGGCGGGAAGTGATCCACAACATTCCGCTGTACGGCGAGATGCACCGGTTCATCCCGGCGCTGGCGGCCTGGTACGGGGCAAGCATCTGCGAGATTCCGATCACGAACGTGCATCGGCAGAAGGGACGCAGCCATTACGGCATCGGGCGAACGTTCCGGGTGTTCTTCGATCTGCTGACGATCCGGTTTCTGCTGCGGTACATGACGCGGCCGCTGCACTTCTTCGGCATCATCGGCGCGCTGGGCATTTTGGGCGGCGGAGTGGTATCGGCGTTCCTGGCGCTGAAGATTTTCACGCATCAGCACGTGATGGATGAGCACGGGCCGCTTTTTGTGGTGGCGGCGGTGCTGATCGTCGCCGGAACGCAGCTGCTGGCGATCGGGCTGCTGGGCGAACTGCAGGTGCGGCATTATCACGCCGGAACGCAGCGCGCGCCGTACACGATTGACCGGCTGGTGCGGTTGCGGGCTCCGGAAGAGCCAAGTATGCTTTCGGAGAATTGAGCGTCGCTGGGCTGAGGGCGCAACAAGCGGCAACCAAATCATTCCGCAACCCATCGACACCAGTATTCCTGGCGGCGAATTGCAGCATGCGTGCGGACGCAAAGCTGCGTTTTTTATCTCTGTAAGGCCCCGGGTGTGTTGAACTGATTGCGACGATGCAAAAACCCGCGGATGGACGGAAGCGCGTAGTCATCGAGAGCGTCGAGCCGGAGATCGACGCGGGACGCTTCGCGATCAAGCGCATCGTTGACGATTCCGTGCAGGTGGAGGCGGACCTCTTCGCCGACGGCCACGATCATGTGGCTGTGCGCCTGCTCTACCGATACAGCGAGATTCCGACGTGGACGATGGTTCCGATGCAGCCGCTGGGCAACGACCGCTGGCGGGGGGCGTTTCCGGTGGCGCGGCTGGGCGAGTACCGGTACACGGTGGCGGGGTGGATCGACCATTTCGACACATGGCGCAGCGATCTGGAAAAGAGGATCGCCGCGGGGCAGGATATCGGCGTCGATCTGCTGAACGGAGCGCAACTCGTGGAACAGGCGGCCGAGCGCGCGGGGCGCGACGATGCCGACCTGCTGCGGCGCTGGGCGGGACAACTGCGCAATCCGCAGGATGGCGCCCAGAAGACGGCGCTCGATCCGACGCTGGCGGAGATGATGGCGCGGTATCTGGATCCTGCGCTGGAGACGCGCTACGAGCGCGAGCTGCGCGTGACGGTGGATCGGGAGAAGGCGCGGTACTCGGCGTGGTACGAGCTTTTCCCGCGCTCGACCAGCACGCAGCCGGGGCGGCACGGAACTTTCAAGGATGTGGAAGCGCGGCTCGATTATGTGCAGCGGCTGGGTTTCGATGTGCTGTACCTTCCGCCCATTCATCCGATCGGCCAGGCATTCCGCAAAGGGAAGAACAATTCGGTTACGGCAGAGCCGGGAGACACGGGGAGTCCGTGGGCGATCGGATCGAAAGAGGGCGGGCACGAGGCGATTCATCCGGAGCTGGGGACGCTGGAGGATTTTCGCCATCTGCTGCAGGCGGCGGCCGCGAAGGGGATCGAGATGGCGCTGGACATCGCGTTCCAGTGTTCGCCGGATCATCCGTGGGTGGGGGAGCATCCGGAATGGTTCAAGCATCGCGCCGACGGCAGCATTCAGTACGCGGAGAATCCGCCGAAGAAGTACCAGGACATCTACCCGCTGGATTTCGAGAGCCGCGACTGGCAGGGGCTGTGGGATGCGCTGCTGCACGTTTTCCTTTTCTGGATCGAGCAGGGCGTGCGCATTTTCCGGGTGGATAATCCGCACACGAAGGCGTTTCCGTTCTGGGAGTGGTGCATTGCGGAGATCAAACGCGACTACCCGGACACGATCTTTCTGGCCGAGGCTTTCACGCGCCCGCGCGTGATGCAGCGGCTGGCGAAGCTGGGCTTCACGCAGTCGTACAAGTATTTCACGTGGCGCAACACGAAGCAGGAGCTGACGGAATATCTGACGGAACTGACGCAATCGCGCGCGTGCCAGTACATGCGGCCGAATCTGTGGCCGAACACGCCGGACATTCTGCACGAGACGCTGCAGGTGGGTGGGCGGCCGGCGTTCATCAGCCGCATCGTGCTGGCGGCGACGCTGGGTCCGAACTACGGCATTTACGGTCCAGCGTACGAGATGCTGGAGAACGTGCCGCTGCGACCGGGCAGCGAAGAGTATCTGAATTCAGAGAAGTATCAGATGCGGCAGTGGGACCTGAACGCGGCGCACAGCATCGCGGGGATCATCACGACGATCAACAAGGCGCGGCGGGAGAATCCGGCTCTGCACATGAATCACGAGCTGCACTTCCATACCACGGATAATCCAAACCTGATCGCGTACAGCAAGTCGAGCCGCGATGGAAACAATCTGGTGCTCGCCGTGGTGAATCTTGATCCGTTCGACGCGCAGTCGGGCTGGGTTCAGGTGGACCTGTCGCATTTGTCCCTGCGGCCTGACGAGAGCTTTCAGGTGCATGATCTGCTGGCGGGCGAGCGGTATATGTGGCAGGGGTCGCGCAACTATGTGGAACTGCGGCCGGAGATGCCCGCGCATCTTTTCCGCGTCCTGCGCCGCGTGCGCTCTGAAAAGGACTTTGACTACTACCAGTGAGAGCGCAGGCTGCGATGCCGGATACCCAAACTCCCCCCATCATCGTTCGCAAGCCGGGCAGCGTCACCGATCCGCTGTGGTACAAGGACGCGATTATCTACGAGGTCCACGTCCGGGCCTTCTTTGACAGCAATAACGACGGGATCGGCGATTTTCCGGGACTGATGCAGAAGCTGGACTATCTGCAGGACCTCGGGGTGACGTGTCTGTGGTTGCTGCCGTTCTTTCCCTCGCCGCTGCGCGACGACGGGTACGACATCTCCGATTATCTGAGCGTGAATCCCAGCTACGGCACGCTGGACGATTTTCGCCAGTTCCTGGATGCGGCGCATGCGCGTGGCCTGCAGGTGATGATCGAGCTGGTGATCAACCACACGTCGGATCAGCATCCGTGGTTTCAGCGCGCGCGGCACGCGCCGGCGGGATCGAACGAGCGCAACTACTACGTGTGGAGCGACACGGATCAGAAGTACAAGGACGCGCGGATTATCTTCACCGATACGGAGAAGTCGAACTGGACGTGGGATCCGGTGGCGCAGGCGTACTACTGGCATCGATTTTTCTCGCACCAGCCGGATCTGAACTACGACCATCCCGCGGTACTCGAGGAAGTGCTGGAGGTGATGCGCTACTGGCTCGACATGGGGGTCGATGCGCTGCGCATCGACGCGATTCCGTATCTGGTGGAGCGGGACGGCACCAACTGCGAGAACCTGCCGGAGACGCACACCATCATCAAGAAGATCCGCGCGGCGATCGACGAAGGCTATTCGGGGCGCATGGTGCTGGCTGAGGCGAATCAGTGGCCCACAGATGTGCGTCCGTACTTCGGCGACGGCGACGAGTGCCACATGGCGTTTCATTTTCCGCTGATGCCGCGCATCTACATGGCGCTGCGGCAGGAGGACCGGCTGCCGATCACGGACATCATGGCGCAGACGCCGGATATTCCGGAGAACTGCCAGTGGGGGCTTTTCCTGCGCAACCACGACGAGCTGACGCTGGAGATGGTCAGCGACGACGAGCGCGACTACATGTATCTGGCGTACAGCGCCGATCCGCGGATGCGAATCAACATCGGCATCCGGCGACGGCTGGCTCCGCTGCTGGATAACAACCGCCGGCGTATCGAGCTGCTCAACAGCCTGCTGTTTTCGTTTCCAGGGACGCCGATTCTTTATTACGGCGACGAGCTGGGGATGGGCGACAACATCTATCTCGGCGACCGCAACGGCGTGCGCACGCCGATGCAGTGGTCGTCGGACCGCAACGCGGGATTTTCGCGGTGCAATCCCGCGAAGCTGTACAGCCCGGTGATCATGGACCCGGTGTGGGGATACGAGGCGCTGAACGTGGAGGCGCAGCAGAACGATCCCTCCTCGCTGCTGAACTGGATGCGCAACATGATCGCGCTGCGCAAGCTGTTCCAGGTGTTTGGGCGGGGCACGCTGCATTTTCTGGATCCTTCGAATCGCAAAATCCTGGCCTATGTGCGGCACTACGACGGAGAAACGGTGCTGTGCGTTGCGAATCTGTCGCGTTTCGCGCAGCCGGTGCAACTGGACCTGACGGGCATGGAAGGCATGATCCCGGTGGAGATGCTGGGGTACGTGGAGTTCCCAACGATCACGCGGCAGCCGTACGCGCTGACGCTGGGGCCGTATGGGTTTCTGTGGCTGGAGATTCAGCCGTCGATCAATACTGCCGCCGACATTCCCGAAGAGCAGGAGCAGTCGTTTTTTGTAGAGCATGAACGCGACTGGCAACCGGTTCTTACCGGAGAAGGCGTGCGCAAACTGGAGGCCTTGCTGCCGGCGTGGCTGCAGCGGCAGCGCTGGTTCGGATCGAAGTCGCGGACGATCAGCCGCGCGCGGGTAGCCGACTCCGTCCTGATTGACGACCAGTGCACGGCGCTGCTGTGGGTGGACGTGGAATACGTGGAGGGCAAGGCGGAGACGTGGATGGCTCCGCTGGCGATAACGCTGGGCGAAGGCGCGGAAAAGCTGCGCGAGTCGGCGCCGCACCAGGTGGTGGCGAATGCCGGATCGGCGATGCGATCGGGGGTGATCCACGAGGGGCTGCTGCGGCCGAGCGCAGCCGCGTCGCTGCTGGAGATCCTGTCAAAGGGCGAGGAAGTGCGCACGCGCAGCGGGGTTCTGCGCGGAATGCCGGGATCGCTGCTCCCCGGCCTGCGCGGCGTGCAAACGCTGAGCACGCGCATCAGCGGAGCGGAACAGAGCAACACGTCGGTGATCTTCGGCGACCGGCTGATCATGAAGACGTTCCGGCGGCAGCAAAACGGCCCCAATCCCGACGTAGAGATCGGACGCTTTCTGAGCGAGCAGGCAAAGTTTCATAACATCCCGCCGTATGGTGGAGCGATCGAGTATCAGCGAGGGGGCGACGAGCCGGCGACGCTGACGCTGCTGCAGGGGCTGGTGCAGAACGAGGGCGATGGCTGGCAGTGGACGCTGGATGAACTCGACCGCTATTACGAGAGCACGGCCTCGGCGCGGCTGGGTCCGGCGCAGCCGACGCAGCGCGGCACGATTCCGCCGGAAGCGCGCGAGCACGCGGGGATCTATCTGGAGGCGGCGGGGATGCTGGGCCGCCGAACCGGCGAACTGCACTGCGCGCTGGCGTCGGGACAGGACGCGGCGTTTGCGCCGGTCACGCCGACGGTTTCCGATCTGGGAACGATGCGCGACCAGCTGGCCGCGCACGCGGCGCTAGCCTTCGATGCTCTGAAGAGCAATCTCTCGGTGCTGCCGGATGACACGGTGGAAACGGCGGCCCTGGTGCTGAGCCGGCGGGGCGCTCTGCTGAACAAATTCCGCCGACTGACAGAGCTGCCGGTTGCCGGGCAATGGACGCGCATTCACGGCGACTATCACCTCGGGCA
>DATGJK010000169.1:0-4012 GCA_035295245.1 Acidobacteriaceae bacterium | reverse complement strand
TCGGATCTCCCACGTAGGCCAGCTTCAGCCCCTCGACGGGGCCGCCTTCCCCGCTCTCCAGCTGGCCGGAATAGTGGAACGTCCAGGTGGCCTGCTGCCCTTTCGGCAAAGGACTGGCAGGCGTGACTACCAGCGTGGCGTTGGGGCCGCGTTCGCCGTTTAGCGTGGCGCCGCCGGCATCCGTCACTTTGTCCACCTTCAGCGCTCCATGCAGATCGAAGGTGACCGTGGGCAGGTCTTCGAGCGGCGTGAAGGTGACCTGAGCGGTTGCATCCAGCGTGTGATCCTTCGGCTGGATCGTGGCGTCGATCGTATACGCGGTGATATTCAGCGTGGGCTTCGCCGGTGTCGCCTGGGCGCGGACAATGGGCACGGCGGCAAAGGCCAGCATCACCGCCAAAGTTGCCGCGAAAATGGAAGCGCCGCCGGGCCGCCGGAGCGCCGGGGCACGGAACGAAGTGGGTATTTCCTGGGTCATGGAACCGGGCTCTGTCTTTCCTCTAAGGTGGTCGAATCGTACAGGATCTGCCGCGTCACTTCAGCAACTCGGGCAATAGCGCTGCCTTCACTGTGCAGCATGTCTCCCACTCTTCGCAGGCCGGCCTGCTGCTGTAAGCGGGCCTGATCGTTGTCCAGCAGGGGCATCAGGTATGAGACGACGCGCTCCGCCGTAAAGTCACCCTGAATCAGTTCGGGTACGATGCGTTTTCCGGCAATCAGGTTCACCATAGCCACGTGCGGGACGTCAACGACACGTTTGGCCACCGCATAGCTCAGCGGCGAAATCCGGTACACAACAACAAATGGATTCCCGATCAGCGCCGCCTCCACGGTCGCTGTCCCGCTGGCGACGATGCTCGCCCGGCTGTGCTGCAGCACAGCGCGGGCATCCTCCACCAGCGTAATCCGCGGCGGCTGCGGCTGGCCCGCCAGCAGTTCTGCGAGCACGGCCCGGATATGATCTCGCTGCGGGCCGGTCAGCGTTGGAGCCAGAGGCAGCAGGAACTCAAAGTCCCTCTGCAGCAGAGCCGCCGCCCGGACCATCTCCGGCAGGTTCAGCCGGATTTCCTTGCCTCGGCTGCCCGGCAGCAAACCCACCCATGTTTTCGACGAATCCAGCCCGGCCTGGCGAGCGAACTCTTCACGCGACAGCGTCGGTGCAGGCAGCTCGGCCAGCGGATGCCCCACGAACTCCGCGTCCACCCCATGGTCATGATAAAAACGCTCCTCGAAGGGGAAAATCACCAGCATGCGGTCCACGTACCGCTGGACGCTTCGAATGCGATGCTTCTTCCACGCCCAGAGCTGCGGGCTGACGAAATAGATCACCGGAACGCCCTGCCGGCTCAGATGCTTCGCCAGCGACAAATTGACATCGGGGAAGTCGATGAGGATAGCAACGTCCGGCTTTTCCCGCGCCATCGCTGCGCGCAGCCGGCGATACTCGCCGTAGATGCGCGGCATGTGCCGGATCACTTCCGTAATCCCCATCACCGCCACGTCTTCTGAGCGCACAATGGGCCGGAAGCCCAGCCCGGCCATGCGCCGCCCGCCCAGCCCAAAAAAGTCCGCGCCGGGCTCGAGTTCCCGCAGCGCGGCGATCACCAGGGTCCCGTATTGCTCACCACTGGCTTCACCAGCGCTGAGAAAGATCTTCGGTGCGGCGGAAGATTTCACGTTGGCCTTCATTCCCTCGCATAAACGCCGCAGGGGCCTGACACGATAAGAAGCTGCTTTGCCTTCGAGTGTATCGCTTCCGCTATGCTGGCCCTATGCTTACACGCCCCGGAGTGCTTCTCCGCCTGGAAGGACTCTTCGTTCTGGCGGCCACGCTGACCGTCTATGCAGCGGTCCTCCACGGCCGCTGGTGGATCTTCGCTGTCTTCTTCCTCGCGCCCGATCTGTCCCTTGTGGGATACGCCGCAAAACGCCCGGCATTCGCCGCGACCCTCTACAACGCCGCACACACCTACGTTCTGCCCCTGCTCCTCGCGCTCGCAGCCTGGAGGACCGGCTGGCGCATCGGAGAACTTTCAGCCGCCATCTGGACGGCGCACATCGCCTTTGACCGCCTGCCGGGCTTCGGCCTGAAGTGTCCACAATCCTTCAAAGAAACGCATCTGCAGGTGACAGACGCCGGAATCCCCGTCGACGGGCGGTCCGCCACCGCCGTGTGATGCCCGCCTCAGTCCATCGCCAGTGAAGGCGTGAGCCCGCTCGCGGCTTCACCGACCTCCTGGTCCTTGTATTGCAGCTGGTAGAGCTTCCAGTAGATCCCACGCAGCGCCAGCAGTTCCTGGTGCGAGCCCATCTCCCGCAGCTGCCCGCGATGCATCACCAGGATGACGTCAGCGCGCTGCACGGTCGAGAGCCGATGCGCGATGATCACCGACGTCCGGCCCGTGACCATCCGCTCCAGCGCGGCGCGCACGCGGAATTCCGTGTCGGTATCTACGCTCGAGGTCGCCTCGTCGAGGATCAAAATGCCCGGGCGGTGTGCCAAAGCCCTCGCGAAGTTGATGAGCTGCTTCTGTCCGGTCGACAGCCCCGCTCCACGCTCGCGCAGCGGCTCCTGATAGGCGGCGGGCAGCGTGCAGATGAAGTCGTCCACGTTGACCTGCTGCGCGGCGAGGCGCATCTCCTCGTCGCTGATCGACTGCGTGCCGAGGCGAATATTGTCGGCGACCGTCCCGCTGAAGAGAAACGGATCCTGCAGCACCACGCCGAATCTCCTGCGCAGCTGCTCCAGGTCCTGCTCGCGCACATCCACGCCGTCCACCAGCACCTGACCGTGCTGCACCTCGTAGAAGCGCATCATCAGGCTGGTGATGGTGGTCTTCCCCGCCCCGGTGTGCCCCACAATCGCGGCCGTCTGGCTCGGCTCAATCGTGAACGAGACCCCCCGCATGACCCACTCGATATGGTTCATGGCCGCCAGTTCGGCAGGAGTGGCGGAGGCGATCCTCGCTGCAGTCTCCTGGTCCAGACGCTGGTACGTGAACCACACGTTGCGGAACTCAATTCGGCCGGACCCGTCGCCCGTCTTCGGATGTGCCGGCGAGACGATCTCCGGAGCCGTGTCGAGCAGTTTGAAGATGCGCTCGCTGGCAGCCATCGCCGCCTGCAGGATGTTGTACTTCTCGCTCAGGTCCTGAATCGGCCGGAAGAACCGCTGCGCATATTGCATGAACCCGACCAGAGTCCCCAGCAGCACCGTGTGGCGCAGGACCCCGCCGCCTCCCAGCCAGATAATCAGCGCAATCGCCACTGAACTCAGCAGCTCCACCGCCGGATAGTAGAGCGCGTAGGCCATGATGTTGTCCTTGAAGGCCTCGAGGTGTACGCGGTTGATGGCCGAAAAGTCGCGAAATGCCCGCTGTTGCCGGTTGAACAGCTGCACCAGCGACATGCCCGTCACGTATTCCTGCGTGAACGCATTGATCCGCGCAATAGCGACGCGAATCCGCCGGTACGACTCCCGGACGTATTTGCGGAAGATGCGCGTCACGACCAGAATCAGCGGCAGCACGGAGAAGGCCATCAGCGCCAGCCACCACTTCATCCGCAGCATGACAAAAACGATCGCCGCCAGAACGAAAACGTCTTCGAAGATGGCGAAGACCCCGGACGTGAACATGTCGTTCAGGGCATCGACGTCCGTGGTCAGCCGTGTGACCAGCCGGCCGACCGGGTTGCGGTCGTAAAAGGCGATATGCATCCGCTGCAGGTGGCGGAAAATCTGGCTGCGCAGATCGAACATCACCTTCTGCCCCGTCCACTGCATCAGCCATGTCTGCAGGGCTTCCAGCCCATAGCTCAGGAGCAGCGCTCCGAAGAAAATCGCGGCCAGTTCGGTAATGCCGGTGGCCGCCCCGCCGCTGGAGTACGACGTCAGCCAGCGGGCCACCCACGGATGTCCGGCGATGCCGCGCGCCGCCTGTGCTGCGGCTTCCTGCGGCGTCTTCTGAATCGCGGGCGTGAGGTACAGATCCACCGCCACCATCGTCAGCCA
>DATGJK010000168.1:0-6084 GCA_035295245.1 Acidobacteriaceae bacterium | reverse complement strand
CGGAGTCAAATCGATCCCGCGAGCATGACGCACCCGCCCCGCCATGGCGCAAACCAGCAATCCCGGCCCGCACGCCACATCCAGCGCCGTATCGGACAGCCTCGGATGCGCCAGCCGCAGCACGCGCTCGAGAATCTCCTCGCTCCGCGCCGTCGGGGAAGCAGCGAACTGCGCCGCCTGCCGCGTGAACTGATCAACAATGGCTTCGCTGTGCTTCATGGAGTGTCTGGCTTTGTGTCAGGGCACGGCTTCGGCCGTGCCGTAAGAGACTGCATAGGAAACGAGCTTTAGCCCCTGCGGCGACCTTCTCTGACGCCGTTCACTCCACTTCCCGCGTGATATTCAGCAGCACCCCAATCAGCGCCAGCATGATAAACAGCGACGTCCCGCCGTATGAAATCAGCGGCAGCGTGATGCCCTTCGTCGGCACCAGCGCCAGCACCACGCTGATATTGAAGAACGCCTGGATCAGGATTGTCGCCGTGATCCCAAACGCCAGGAACCGCGCAAACGGATCACGCGACAGAATCGCCGCCCGCATCCCCCGCCATCCGATGAACACAAACAAACCCACCACCAGCAATCCACCCAGCAGCCCCAGTTCCTGCGCCACGGTCGCAAAGATGTAATCCGTATGCGGCTCCGGCAGGTAGAACAGCTTCGCCGGGCCATCCATATATCCCACGCCGTGCACGCCACCTGAGCCCACCGCGATCAGCGATTGCAGAATGTGGTATCCCTTGCCCAGCGGGTCCGACTCCGGGTTGATAAACGCCAGCAGGCGGTCCCGCCGCCACTTCACGCGAAACAGCATGATGTAGAGCACCGGCGTCGCCGCCAGCAGCGCGTATCCCAGATACTTGAAGTTGACCCCTGCCAGCCACAGCATCAGCGCCGTCACGCCCGCGCACACCAGCGCCGTCCCCAGATCCGGCTCCTTCAGAATCAGCGCGACAAAAATCAGGCTCGGCAACGCCGCGGGGATAATCGTCTGCCGCACGTTCTCGATGTCGCTCATGCGGTTCTGCAGGAACCACGCCATGAACAGCACCAGCGCCGGTTTCGCAATCTCCGACGGCTGAAACGAGAGCGCCCCAAACCGTATCCAGCGATGCGTATTATGCGAGTCGCGCATCAGAAACGCGGCCAGCAGCAGGATGATCGTCATCCCCACCATCGGGAAGACCACCGTAGGCTTGTTGTACCGTCCGTAGTTGACGCGCATCAGCAGCGTCATCGAAACCAGTCCCACCGCCGCCCACAGGCTCTGGCGAATCAGAAAATAATACGGCGACCCAAACCGGTCGCGCGCCATCACCGCCGACGCGCTGAACACCATCGCCAGCCCAATCACCACCAGGGCCAGCGTTGCGAAATACAGCCACTTGTCGACGCCTACTCGTTTCGCCATTTGCCTCTAGGTCCCGGCCAGTGCCTTCACGCCGCGGCGCGAAAGAACCGTCTCCTTAAATACCCGCCCCCTGTGCTCGTAATTCTCGAACTGATCGAAGCTCGAGCACGCCGGCGCCAGCAGCACAATCTCTCCGGGCTGCGCCTCAGCCGCCGCGCGCTCCACAGCATTCTCGAGCGTTCCTGCGCTCACAATCGGCACCGCGCCCTCGATGTGCGTGTGAATCTTCTCCGCCGCCGCCCCAATCGTGTACACCGCCTTCACCCGCTCGGTCAGCAGCCGCCGCATCTGGCGGTAATCGGAGTTCTTGTCCTTGCCCCCGAGGATCAGATGAATCCCGCCCGCAAACGCCTCGATCGCCTTGATGCTCGCGTCGACATTCGTCGCCTTCGAGTCGTTGTAGTAGTCCACCCCGTTCAGCGTCGCCACGAACTCCAGCCGGTGCTCGACCGCCCTGAACTGCGCCACCGCACTGCGGATCGTCTCCGCCTCGATGCCCGCCAGCCGCGCCGCACAAACCGCTGCCAGCACGTTCTCGACGTTGTGCGCGCCCTTCAGCGGAATCTCCTCCACCTTCAGCACCGGCTCGCCCGCCCTTTGCTCCGATTCGCGGAACAAAATCACGCCGTCGTGAATGAACGCCCCCTGGCGCACTACCCGCGTCCGGCTGAACCAGTACACCCGTGACTTCGCCCGGGCCGCCGCGGCCTTCGTCGGCTCATCGTCCGCGTTCAGCACCAGTGCGTCTTCCGCCGTCTGCCGCGCGAAAATGCGCTCCTTCGCCGCCACATAATTTTCGAACGTGCCATGCCGGTCGAGATGATCCGGCGTGATGTTCAGGATCACCGCGATCTGCGGATGAAATTCGTAGGTCGTCTCCAGCTGGAAGCTCGAAACCTCCAGCACCGACCACCCATCCTCGCGCGATTCGTCCACCAGCGCGATCACCGGCACGCCAATGTTGCCGCCCACCTGCACCGGCAGCTTCGCCGCTTCAAAGATCTCGCCGCACAGGCTGGTCGTCGTCGTCTTTCCATTCGATCCCGTAATCGCCAGGACCTTGCCCTTCAGAAAGTGCGCCGCCAGCTCCACCTCGCCGATAATCGGCAGCCCGAATTTCTGCACCTGCATCAGTTCCGGAGTATCCACCGGAACCCCGGGGCTCACCACAATGAGGTCCTGCCGCCGGAATGTCAGCAGTCCATGCCCGCCGGCCTCAACCGCAATGCCCTCTTCGATCAGCGCCGGGATGTCCTTCGACAGCGCCTCGGCGCTGCGCACGTCCGACACCGTCACCTGCGCTCCCCGCCGCCGCAGAAACAGCGCTGCCGCCAGCCCGGACTTCCCCAGGCCCACGACCAGTACCTTTTTTCCCTTGATATCCATGCGTGAAATCAGCGTGCAGGTACAGCGCTCAGCAGCCTTCAACCTCTCGCGTCATCGGATCTTCGCGCCTACACCCTATACCCTACTCCCTGCCCCCTGTTTCTTTATCGCAGCTTCAGGGTAGTGAGTGCAAAGAGTGCAAACACCAGCGCCGCAATCCAGAACCGCGCGATCACCTTCGACTCCGACCAGCCCTGCAATTCGAAGTGATGATGCAGCGGCGCCATCCTGAAAATGCGCTTGCCGCCGCGCAGTTTGTAGCTGCCCACCTGCAGGATCACGCTCATCGCCTCCAGGTAAAACACCCCACCGATAAACGGCAGCAGCAACTCCTGCTTGATCACCACCGCCACCGTCGCCAGCGTCCCGCCCAGCGCCAGCGAGCCCACATCCCCCATAAAGATCTCCGCCGGATGCGCGTTGTACCAGAGGAACCCGATGCTGGCGCCGGTCAGCGCCCCGCAAAACACCGTCACCTCGCTGACCAGCGGCATCCGCTGCAGTTCCAGGTAATCGGCGAAGGTCACGTGCCCGCTCACATACGTCAGAACCGTCAGCGCCCCCGCCGCGATGATCGTGCAGCCGATCGCCAGCCCATCCAGACCGTCGGTCAGGTTCACCGCGTTGCTGGTCAGCACGATCAGCAGCATGATGAACACGATGAACGGGAAAAACGCCAGCACGCTCAGGTGCGGAATGTGCGTCAGCCCCGGAATCGCCAGCCGCGGCCGTACGAACTTCACAAACGGCACCATCAGCCGCGTCGAATAGCTCCCCCGCAAATCCATCAGCACCAGCACCACCGCAATCACCCCGGCAGCGATGAACTGATACAGCAGCTTTTCCCGCGCCGTCAGCCCCAGGTTCCTGCGGTGCACCACCTTGATGTAATCGTCGGCGAATCCAATCGCCCCAAACGCCGCCGCCGAGAACATCACCAGCCACACAAACGGATTCGACAGATCGGCCCACAAAAGCGTCGGCAGCAGAACCGCGATGCAGATCAGCACCCCGCCCATCGTCGGCGTCCCCGCCTTCTTCTGGTGCGCCTTCGGGCCTTCCTCGCGGATATACTGCCCGATCTGAAATTCACGCAGCTTTTCGATCACGTACGGCCCGATGATCAGCGTAATCAGCAGCGCCGTCAGCGAGGCAAACGCCGTTCGAAACGTCAGATACCGGAAGATGCGAAAGGGTCTGAAGTAGGGAAACAGCTTCTGATAAAGGAGCCAGTAAAGCAAACGTCCTCCGGAATCTCCGAATGCGTCGTTTTGAAAGGGCACGGCTTGAGCCGTGCCGATACGCTGGCGAATACCAACGGGCTTTAGCCCCTGAGGGAAGTTCTTCAGATCCTCCCTCACCGCTGGGATTGTTGCCGTTATCTTAACGGCTCGGCCTGTGCGAACCCTGTCCTTTTTACGCGCCGGTCAGTACTGCCAGGGCACGTTCCAGCCGCACGCCGCGTGAAGCCTTCAGCAGCACCGCATCGCCTTCCCGCAGATGCTCCCGCAGCCATGCGCCCGCCTCCTCAGGCGTCTCCACGAAAAGCGCTTCCACCCCGCCGGCCTGCGCCGCATCGACAATATCCTGCGCGTTCCCGCGCACGCCGATCACCACGTCGATGCCCGCCCGCGCCGCGGCCGTTCCGCACGCCGCATGCAGAGCCGCTGCTTCCGCCCCCAGCTCCAGCATTTCTCCCGCGACGAGGATCCGCCGCTGCGCCGCCGTCGCCTTCAGCGTCGCAATCATCGACTTCAGCGCCTCCGGGTTGGAGTTGTAGCTGTCGTTGATGATCGTCGCCCCGCGCACCTGCGTCACGCGCCCGCGCTTTTCATCCGGTTGCAACTCCGCCAACTCTTCGCAGCACGATGCCAGCGGAATCCCCGCCTCAATCCCCACCGCAATGGCCGCCAGCGCGTTGCTGGCATTGTGCTCGCCAGGAAGGTGCAGCACCAGCTCCGCCTTCTCGCCCCTGGCGCGCACCTGCATGCGCGTTCCCTCTGCCCCCAGTGCCTCCATCCCGTCCACTCGCGGATCGGCGCACGGCCCGCGCCCGAAATACACCGCCTTGCCGTCGAACCCTCGCCCAAACTGCGAGACATACGGATCGTCGCAGTTCAGAAACGCCACTCCCTGCCGCGGCAGCGCGGCGACTAATTCGTACTTCGCGCGCGCGATCCCGGCGACGCCATCGAAGAAAAACTCCGCGTGCGCGTGACCGACATTGGTCACTACGCCCCAGTCCGGCGCCGCGATCCGGCACAGCGCGGCAATCTCTCCCGCCGCCGACATGCCCATCTCGATCACCGCCACCTCGTGCTCCGGCTGCAGTTTCAGCAGTTGCAGCGGCACCCCGAAGTGGTTATTCAGATTCCCCTGCGATCGCAGCACCGAAAAGCGCGCGCCCAGCACCGCAGCCACCGCTTCCTTGGTCGTCGTCTTCCCCGCCGACCCCGTAATCCCAATGACGCGCTTGCCCCACTGCCGCCGCACGCTCGACGCCAGCCTCTGCAATGCCGTCAGCGGATCATCCACAACGAGGAGCCGAACCCGATCCCCCGGCTCTCGGCTTTGAAAGGGCACGGCTTCAGTCGTGCCGATCGCCGCTGGAGAAGAATCCGGCTTCAGCCCCTGAGGGGATTCCTGCGTCCATCCCCGCGCCACCACCGCTGCGCACGCTCCCTTTTCCAGCGCGGCCCCGACAAACTGATGCCCGTCGAAGTGCTCCCCGCGAATCGCAAAAAACAGATCCCCCGGTTGCAGCGTGCGCGAATCAATGGAGTATCCCGTTGCGCTGACCGCCTCGCCGCCCGTCACCGGCTCCGCGGCAATCCACCGCGCAATCTGCGTCAGCGTCAGTTTCATGCGCGCACCCCGGCCCCTTCCCGCATCACGGCCCGAATCGTCGCCGCCGCCACCTCGGCATCGTCGAACGGAATGGCTCCGTCCCGCAGCACCTGCTCCTTCTCATGCCCCTTGCCGGCCAGCAGCACAATATCGCCCGGGCGCGCCGCTTCAATCGCCATCCGGATCGCCCGCCCGCGGTCCGCTTCCGTCTGAAACGGAGTGCCGGTCGCCTTGAGCCCCGGCAGCGCATCCTCGATGATCCGCTCCGGATCTTCGCTGCGCGGATTATCCGAGGTCAGGATCACCAGATCGCTTCCTTCCCCCGCCGCCCGCCCCATCTTCGGACGCTTAGCCCGGTCCCGGTCTCCGCCGCAGCCGAACAGCGTGATCACGCGCCCGCGCTGCTGCCCCTGCCCGCCGCCGGCTTCCCGCCCGACAAA
>DATGJK010000167.1:0-29943 GCA_035295245.1 Acidobacteriaceae bacterium | reverse complement strand
CCATCATCGGCGCGGGCGCCGTCGGCGTGGAGTTCGGCTCCATCTTCCGCAGCTTTGGCTCCGAGGTTTCGATCATCGAGTTCCTGCCGCGTATCGTTCCGGTTGAAGACGAAGACATCAGCAAGGAGCTGACCCGCAGCTTCAAAAAGCGCGGCATCGACATCCATGTCGGCGCCAAAGTCGAGAAGGTCGAAAAGACCAAATCCGGCGCGAAGGTGACGTTCACTGCCGCGGACGGCGAGACGGTCGCGAAGGAAGCGGAAAAGGTGCTGGTGGCCGTGGGTCGCGCGCCGCGCACTGAAAACATCGGCCTCGAGAAGACCAAGATCAAGCCGGAACGAGGTTTCATCAAGGTGAACGAGTGGATGCAGACCGATGAGCCCGGCGTTTACGCCATCGGCGACATCGTCGCCGGCCTGCCGCAGCTGGCACACACCGGAGCGATGGCGGGCATGGTAGTCGCCGCCAAAATTGCGGGTAAGTATGCGCGTCCCGTGCGCCGCGACCGCGTCCCGGCCTGCACGTACACCGAGCCGCAGATCGGCAGCGTTGGACTCACCGAAGCCGCCGCAAAGGAGCGCGGGAATACCGTCAAGGTCGGCAAATTCCCGTTCTCCGCAAACTCGAAGGCATCGATCGTGGGCTCCCACGAAGGTTTCATCAAAGTGGTCGCCGACGCGAAGTATGGCGAGGTGCTCGGCGTCCACATCATCGGCCCGCAGGCGACGGAGCTGATCGCCGAAGCGGTGACGGCGCTCGAACTCGAAGCCACCGTCGAGGAGATGATGTTCACTATCCACGCCCATCCGACGCTCGCGGAAGCCATGCTCGACGGCTTCGGCAGCGTGGAAGGGATGGCCATCAACGTGTAGCGCATAGTTAAACGTGGAGGAGCAGCAATGCGATTCAAAGTCGAATTAATTCCCTCTGAAGAGGGATTCGCTGTGAGTTGTCCCGAGCTTCCGGGCTGCTGGTCCCAGGGGCAGAGCGAAGAAGAAGCGCTGACCAACATAAAGTCGGCGATTCAGGATTATCTGGCTGCGCAGGATGAGCTGAATAACCGGAAGCAAACCCGTTATGTGGAAGTCGCAGCATCCTGATGGGAAAGCTCCCTGGAATCAATCATCTTCAGGAGTCAAGGCGCTCGAGCGAGCTGGTTTCGAAGTGATACGCCAGAGCGGACATATCGTAATGTCGGATGGCAGGCGAACCGTCACGCTTCCAAGGCACAATCCAATCAATGCCTTCACGATGTTTGGAATCGTTCGCGACGCGGGTTTGACAGTCGAGCAATTTCGAAATCTCCTCTGACATGATCCTCAACCTCCTCCAGCTCGGCCGTGTTCCTTACGCTGAAGGCCTGGAGTTGCAGCGTCGGCTCGCCGAGGCGCGCTACGAAGGCCGCATCGGCAACACGCTGGTCCTGCTCGAACATCCGCCGGTGCTTACCCTGGGGCGCAATGCCAGCCGCGCGAACATCATTGCCAGCGATGAATTCCTCGCGTACCGCGGCATTGAGGTGCATGAGATCAACCGCGGCGGCGATGTCACGTATCACGGCCCAGGACAGCTGGTCGGCTATCCCATCTTTGACCTCCGCAGTTTCACTCCGCGGTTGGGCGCAGTCGACTTCGTCCGCCGCATCGAAGAAGCCCTGATCCGTGCCTGCGGGGACTTCGCCGTGCCCGCCACGCGCATCTCCGGCCGTACCGGCGTCTGGACCCTCGCCGGGGGCAATGTTTTGGAGAAGAAAATTGCCGCCATTGGCATCCACATCGCCCGCGGCATCACCTCCCACGGGTTCGCGCTGAACGTCCATCCCGATCTGCGCGACTTTGAGCTGATCGTGCCCTGTGGCATTGCCGACCGCGCCGTCACCAGCCTGGAGTGCGAGGCCGATCCGCCACCCGCTACGGAATCCGTGCGCCATGCAGTCGCGCGCCAGTTCGGGCGCATCTTCAACCATCAGGTGCTGGGTATCGAATCGCTCAGCGACCTGCTCCCGGACGCGGAGCTGGCGGCCAGAATTCCCGCAGCGCAAGCGGATTTATAATCGAGAGTTGCGCCGCTTCTCTGTTGCATTGACATCGATGTTCCTCAACCCGTGACCAGCGGAGATACATTCCATGCCAACTGAAGTCCTGATGCCCCAGATGGGCGAATCGATTTTTGAGGGCACCATCACCAAATGGCTCAAGAAGCCGGGCGAAACCGTGCAGCGCGACGAGCCGCTCTTCGAAATCTCCACCGACAAGGTCGACGCCGAGATCCCTTCGCCCGCCGCCGGCGTGCTGACCGAGATCAAGGCTGCCGAGGGATCGACCGTCCAGGTGAACTCCGTGGTGGGTATCATCGGCGACGGCGCATCGGCCGCCGCGGCGCCCAGCGCCCCTGCCGCGCAGCCCGCTCCCGCGAAGATCGAGGAGACCAAAGCCGCTGCTCCGCCCGCCGAACAGGCGCAGCCTCCCGTGCCGGCGAAGGCCGCTCCCGAAGCGGGCGGCGCTCGCCAAGACGTGATCATGCCGCAGATGGGCGAATCGATCTTCGAAGGCACCATCACCAAATGGCTGAAGAACGTCGGCGACAACGTGCAGCGCGATGAGCCCCTCTTCGAGATTTCTACGGACAAAGTGGATGCCGAGATTCCGTCGCCCGCAGCCGGCACGCTGACCGAGATCAAAGTGCAGGCCGGCCAGACGGCGCAAATCAATACCGTGGTTGCCGTCATCGGCGGCGCCGGGACAGCAGCGGCTCCAGCTCCCGCAGCCGCAGCACCCGCCGCTGCACCCACTCCGGCTGCTCCGGTCAGCGCGCCCGCAGCACAGCCTGAGCCGGTCTCCGCCGAAGCCGAACACGTACGCTCTTCGCCGCTCGTCCGCAAGATCGCCCGCGAGCACAACGTCAACCTCAGCGCGGTTTCCGGCACCGGCGCGGGCGGCCGCGTCACGAAGGAAGACATTCTCGGCTACATCGAAAAGGGAGGCGCCGCACCAGCACGGCCGGCCGCACCGTCTGCCGCACCCTCCCAGGCCGCGGCAGCAGGCCGGCCCACAGCTCCGGCGCCCTCAGCGCCTGCCGCCCCGATTCCGGGCGAGCTCGTTCCGCTTTCGCGCATGCGCTCCATCATTGCCCAGCGCATGGTGGAGTCGGTGCGCACCAGCCCGCACGTCCATAACGTCTTCAAAATCGACTTCACGCGCATCGTCAAAATTCGCGAAAAGGAGAAGAGCAAGTATGAGCAGCGCAACAACGTGAAGCTCACCTACATGCCCTTCATTGCGCGCGCGGTCATCGCCACGCTGCGCAGGATGCCCATCGTGAACGCCTCGCTGGAGGGCGAAGCGATCCGCTATCACCAGAACATCAATCTGGGCATCGCCGTCGCGCTCGACTGGGGGCTGATCGTGCCGGTGATTAAGCAGGCAGAAGAGAAGAACTTTCTCGGCGTCGCGCGCGCTATCGCCGACCTGGCGGAGCGCGCCCGCAGCAAGCGCCTCAAGCCGGACGAAGTCGGCTCCGGCACCTTCACCATCACCAACCCCGGCATCTTCGGCGAGCAGTTCGGCATGCCCATCATCAACCAGCCGGAGAGCGCGATTCTCGGCGTGGGCACGCTGATGAAGGAGCCGGCCGTAGTGACGGGCGAAGACGGCACTGATTCAATCGCCATCCGCCACTTTATCCACCTGACGCTCGGCTTCGATCACCGCATCATCGACGGCGCCGATGCCGGCAAATTCATGGCCGAGGTAAAGAGGTACCTCGAGAACTGGAAAGAAGACATCGGGTAGCACTGGTCAAGGCGATTTGGCTTCGCGCCAAAACATGAGGGCCGGATGGCGAACCATCCGGCCTTTCTGTTTTTCAGTACTGAGCAGAGCTGGCTACTGCGCTTTCGCGATGTTGCGCCCGAAGTGATACGTCACGCCCATCGCGAATCGCGTTGTCCAGGTGCCCTGCGCCAGCAGATCGTCAAAAAGCCGCCAGTAGACCACGTCCGTCTGCGCGCGAATGCCGAAGTGCGAGGTGGCGTTCCAGTCCAGGCCGCCACCGAATCCGTAAAAGCCCTGCCAGTCCAGCTTGCTGCCGGAGGGAACCAGCTGAGCGACGATTGCCGTTGCCACCGGATCAGCCGGATGCGGGGTAACGCGCTGGCGTATCGCTCCCAGCGAGGGCCGCACGAAGAGTGTGACCGGCTGGTAATGCCGATATTCCAGTTGCGGACCGAGCGCGAAGGTCTGCGAGAAGGCGTGCGTCGGCACCACCAGCTGATAATTCCGCGGAATGACGCCGGCCTGAATCAGAGCGCCGATCTCTGCACCCAGTTGCTGCTGCAGCGAAGGCTTCAGCACGCGCGCCGTGAGCGAGTTGTGCCCGCTCCCTTCGGAATAGTCAAAGCCGACCGCCAGCCAGGGCCGCAGGTTTTCGCCCGCCTGCAGGTGAAAGCCGCGCTGCGCCAGATTCAGCCATGGCGTTTCGAATCCGGCAAACCCGGCGTAGGCGTCGTACCGCCGGATATCCGTCTGCTGCGCCGCCGCGGAAAACACGGCGAGCAGAATGCCAGCTACAACGGCAGTCCTGCGAATCCATTGGATCGTCATAGGGGAGGCTCCGTGAGCCAACGCGGACGCACAGGGATGCGGCAGGTCGTGCGCAGTCCGGGTCTGGCGGAGATTTCGCCGTATCAAACGCGAACTGCTCACCCACTGTCAAGAATAATTTGGCCGTTCCGTTTTCGGAACTCGTCGGCCAGGCGCTGCTATCAGAACGGTCATTATGCTATCATCGTGCTGAGGCGATTATGGCCACCATCATCGTGCGCAATCTTCCGCCGGAGACGCATCGTGCCCTGAAAAGCAGGGCTGCGGCGCATCGTCGCAGTACCGAAGCGGAAGTCCGCGCAATTCTCGAGCAGGCGGTGAGGCCTCGCCAGAGAACCAAGATTGGATCGGAGCTCGCTGCGTTCGCCCGCAAAGCCGGCTGGGCCGAGCTGGAAATCCGCCGTGATCCTTCACCGGTCTCAGGGGCGGAGTTCGATTGATCCTGCTGGATACCTGTGTCGTTTCTGAGCCTCTGAAGCCGCGACCCGCTGCAGCAGTGCAGGACTGGCTCGATAATCAGGCGGCGGAATCGCTGTACCTGTCCACGATCAGCCTCGCGGAACTGCTCGCAGGAGTGGCTGCGCTGCCTGCCGGCCGGCGGCGGTCGGCCCTGGCGGGCGGCCTCACCTCGCTCCTGGAGAAGCTCTTTGCGGGACGCATCCTCTCCTTCGATCCGGCGGCAGCGGCTCTGTTTCCGCAGATTGTGACCGCGGCAAGAAAACGTGGAACCACGATGTCTTTTGCGGATGCGCAGATCGCGTCCATCGCCGCAGCGCACGGCTTCTCCGTCGCCACCCGCGACACCGATCCATTCCTGGCGGCGGGTATTCCTGTGATCGATCCCTGGAGTTGAGAGCCGACCCTGTCCATTACAGCAGCCGTTGCGCTTCCAGCACCCTCTCGATCGCCTCCTGCGGCGTATGCCCGACAGCCGACAAATGGCCCATCTTCCGCGCTTTTCGCGGCTGATGCTTCTCGTAGAGATGCAGGCGCACGCCGGGGACCGCCAGCGCGCGATCGAAACGCGGAGCATGGTCCAGCCACAGATCGCCGAGCAGGTTCACAATCGCCGCGGGCTGCACCACCGATACATCGCCCAGCGGCAGATCGCACACGGCGCGCACGCACTGCTCGAACTGGCTGGTCACGCAGGCGCGCTCGCTGGCGTGGTAGCTGTTGTGCGGACGCGGCGCGAGCTCGTTGACCAGCAGCTCGCCGCTTTTCGTCACGAACATCTCGACGGCCAGCAGGCCCTCCAGCGTGAACGAGTCGGCAATCTCACAGGCCAGCTTCTGGGCGCGCGCTTCAAGCTCCGGTGTGATCAGCGAGGGGATCACGCTCCACACCAGGATTTGCCGTTCGTGATGGTTCGTCGCGGAGGGGAAACTCTTCGTCTCGCCGCGCGGCGAGCGCGCCACCATCACCGAAATCTCGAGCTCCAGATCGAGCGCCTGCTCGACGACGCAATGCTGCTGTCCCAGCAGACGCCACGCATCGGCAGCGGTGGTCGCATCGCCGAAGCCGATTTTCACCTGGCTGCGGCCGTCGTATCCGCCGGTTGCGCTCTTGACGAAGCATCGCCCACCCAGCGCCGCCACGGCGCGGGCCAAATCCTCCTCCGAGCGCGCGGCATGCCAGGGCCCCAGCGGAAATCCACGCTCGCGCAGCCAGTCTTTCTGGCGAATACGGTTCTGGATGACGCGCAGCAGATCCGCCGATGGCCGCACCGGAGCATATTTGGCGGCCGCTTCCAGGCAGTCCAGCGAGACCTGCTCAATTTCGATTGTGATCACGTCGCTGCCACGCGCCAGAGCGGTCGCCGCCTGCACATCGTCCCATGCGCCCTCAAAGCAGGCGTCCACCACAAAACGCGCCGGGCACGAGGGGTCGGGATCCATCACCTGCACGCGGTAACCGAGCGAGCGCGCCGCCATTGCCACCATGCGGCCCAGTTGTCCTCCGCCGAGAATGCCGAGGGTCGAGCCGGGAAGGATCGCGGCGCTCATTTCTGCGAATCCGCAGCCGGCAATTCCTGCGCCAGCACTTCGTTCGTCCGCGCATCGCGCCACGTCCGCAGCTTCTCGCGCATCGCGGCGTCCGTCGTGGCCAGAATTTCGATGGCCAGCAGCGCGGCGTTTGCCGCTCCCGGCTTGCCGATGGCCAGCGTGCCCACCGGAACGCCCTTCGGCATCTGCACGATCGAGAGCAGGGAATCGACACCCTGGAGCATGGTCGCCGGAATCGGCACGCCCAGCACCGGCACCAGCGTCTTCGCTGCCAGCATGCCTGGCAGATGCGCCGCGCCGCCAGCTCCGGCGATGATCACGCGCAGCCCGCGCGACTCTGCCTGCGAGGCAAACTCGAACAGTAGGTCCGGCGTGCGGTGCGCCGAGACGACGCGCGCTTCGTAAGGCACCTGAAACTCCCGCAGGATCTCGACTGCCGCGGCCAGGGTTTCGTAGTCGCTCTTCGATCCCATCACGACAGCGACAAGAGGACTGGTCTTCACGGCTTCGATTATAGGGGCTGCGGCGCGCTCACTTTCGCCGCAGCCAGTCGATAAAGAACTGCAGCATCGTCAGCAGCGCGCCGAAGGCAATCGCCACCCCCTGCACATTCTGAAATTTGCCCTCGTGCTCGGTGACGCGCAACTCGAGCGCGCCAATGCGTCCGGAGTTGCCGTCTCCCACCAGCACTTCCATCTGGTTTTTTAGCACCGCGAGGTCCGCGAGAACCTGCGCCTCAAAATCAGTCATGAAAAGTCCTCAGGAAAAGAAGCGGCCAGGCATGAAACAGTCAGGGCTATACCGGTCAGTCACAGGCTTGCTGATCCTGCCTTCCTTTTTTGCTGACCGTATCTCTCCTGGCCGCCTTATGGCTGGCTGCCGGCCGCCCTTTACAGCGGCAGATTCACAAACACCGCCGTCGAAAACCGCGAGTAGTTCGGCGGAGTTGATCCGTCGGTACTCCTGACTCACCGTGCCATCGTTCAGGTGATAAATGGCGGTGTAGTAGCTGCCCGCAGGCAACGCGCCGGCATTCGGGGTCAGGTTCACGCTCACAAACCCGTTCGCGCCGACTGCCGCACTCAGGCTTCCCGCCGCCACGGCCTGGTTCTGCGCCGTAGTGAATGCAGGCCAGCTGATTAGTACGGTCCCGCTGGCCGGCATACCATCAGCACGATACACGGTGCCCTGCACCGTCGTTGTGCTCATCTGTGCCAACCCATTGGCCGAAAGCATGGCCGCCAGCAGCGTCATCGCCAGGCTTGCGAGCGTCCACGCCCGCTTCTCGCAGCTATTTTTCTGCATATCCTCATTCCTGGAAAATGCTGAATCTCGTCGGGTCCGGTTCCCGCCTGCCGTTCTCTCCCGCGGGATCACTCACAGACCGATCAAGAAAAAAGGACACCGTCAGGTGTCCCCTTTTGTATTTACTCTATAAGTTCAGAATACCAGTCTCACAAAACTCGAGTCTCAACTTGTTTTTGACACCCTGGGCCGGGCTCTTTCCGTGCAAGCGTTGTTACTCATCGCGGGCGGAACCTATCTTCAGTTGTGGTTGCAGCAGTCCGCATTCCAGGAACCATTGTGTCAGCCGATCGAGTGCTGTTCCGTAGATCCGCGCCATTGAAGCCCTGCTGGTGCCCGCCATCTTCGCTGCCTCCTCATACGTAAAGTCTTCCAGCGCGATGTGAGCGATTGCCGCCTGCGATATCGTGTCCAGCCGCTTCAGATATTTCTCGACGTCGAAGATGAAGATCACCAGATCCTCGAAGCTGCGGATCCTGTAGCTCGACACCCTCCCCCTGAAGACGATGGTGCCCATGACGCATGGAGTGCGCCCCAACTCCATCGATATGGCCATGTAACGTCGCAGCAGGGCAATGGTGTGTTTTCGGTAGAACGCCAGACCATCCGTTGGCCGCGGCCGCCACACCGGCAGAGCGCTCTCCGCAACCGCTCTCGTCGTTTCCAGCACGCACCCAAACGCCACGGCTGCGCTCATGCCGCGCCTCCGGCGTGGTGCGCGAGCCGGCGCCGCCGGTCCGTCCTCTTGCGCCGGGGTCGTCCCCCGCGATGCAGTGGTCGCGGCGGCGGCAGCACGCTCATTTCCCGCGCGCACGTGCCGCAGTAGACACCCGCTGAATCCTGCGCGCGGAACCACAGACTCCCGCACCCTTCACAGAACTTTAGATAAACGCGAATGTAGGTCATGCATTCTCCAGGAATAAGTGCGGCCGCCCTCATGGAGTGCTGATGGCTGTCGCGGGGGAGGATAAAGGCCACGCCGCTCCGGTGGAATATGTGCCGTGGGCCTTGCAGTCGTAAGTGCAATCGAGAACATCAGGCAGGTCATGCTTCAGCAAAGCGCCGGCGACAGGACACCTCTCACCGGCCGCCGGCTCTCCGGTCCGGCCGGCACGCAAAGTTGTATGTCTTTCCGGCGAGATTAGTCCCACACTAATTGGGCCGCTCAATCAGAACAATTACCCCGCGGCGCCTGTGCAGCCGAGTCATCCAGGTGAGTACCGAAGTGCCATGCGTTTTCTCAGGAAATGCGCCTTTTGTGGTTTCTTTCTGCAAAGCCTCGGGGTAACGGATGGTTAGCTCGTTGAAAAGCTTTACACATGAAATTCATCGAGTTACACGAGCGCCTGCGGCTCGAGATATGGCGCCGGATTGACATGGGAGTTCTCTCAAGCGCGCTGCTCGCGCGCCAAACCGGGCTGGCTCAGGCTCACATCTCGAATTTTTTGCACCGCCGCCGCCGGCTCAGTCTGCCTGCTCTGGACCGTATCCTGCTGGCACAGACGCTCAGCGTGGAGGATCTGGCCGGCCCCCCTCATCTCGCCGCCACTTCACAGGAAGGGAAAGCTAAAAGCTCTATGGACGTCGTCCCCATCGTCTCCCAGAGCGCCGCCATGACCTCCCCTGCCATCGCCGTGCAAGCCTCCCGCGACACCGTACAGCTGCCCGACGGCTGGCTCGCGGGCATGCCGGTCCGGCGCGCCGTTAGCCGCCGCAGCTGGGAGCGATTTGTCGCCGTTCGCATTCATGCCGCCCAGGCGCTCGCCATGGATCCGCTCCTGCGCCTCGGCGCCATCGTCATCATTGACCGCCATTACAACTCGCTCGCCGTCTGCCGCCCTCCCCATCCCAACATCTACGGCATCCGCCTCGGCGCCCAGCTCGTCTTTCGGCATGTCTCATTCGAGTCGAGTCGCCTTGTCCTTCGCCCCCGCGCTTTCGATTACCCCGTCGAACTCATCGAGCTGCCGCAGCACGCCTCTCCCTCAGACCTCATCGTCGGGCGCGTCTGCCTGTGCGTCACCGAGGTCTGATCACGCTTCATCGCGGGAGCGGCTGTCCGCAGCTTTCCATGCAGACACCTGGCAGCCCACTTCCCTCACAGCGGTCGCCGCGACGCGAGCATCCTCTCCGCCCGGGTTACAATTTGCCTTCGGGCGCGCACTCTTATGGATCTCGGACTCAAAGACACTGTCATCGTCGTCACCGGCGGAGGCGCCGGCATCGGCCAGGCGATCTCCCGCGCGTGCCTTGATGAAGGCGCCACCGTCGTCGTCCTCAGCCGCGCCTCCGACAACGTCAAACACTTCCTCGCGGAAATGCGCGACGCCCGCCGCAACTGCGATTTCTTCGAAGCCCAGCTCGCCGACCCGGAGCAGTGCCGCCGCGCCATCGACTACGTCCGTTCGAAGTACGGCGCCCTCCTCGGTCTTGTCAACAACGCCGGTGCCAACGATGGAGTCGGCCTTGAATCCGGTTCACCCGAGCGCTTCCTTGAGAGCCTGCGCCACAACCTTCTGCACTATTACGCTCTCGCCCATTACGCCCTCCCCATGCTCAAGGCCTCGCGCGGCTCCATCGTCAACATCAGCTCCAAGGTCGCGCTCACCGGCCAGGGAGGAACCTCCGCCTACGCCGCCGCCAAGGGCGCGCAGCTCGCCCTCACCCGCGAGTGGGCCGCCGAGCTCGCTCCCTTCGGTGTGCGCGCCAATTCCGTGCTCCCGGCTGAGGTCATGACGCCTCTCTACGAGCGCTGGATCTCCACGCGCCCCGATCCGCAGCAGGCCCTCGACGAGATTCGCCGTCGCATCCCCCTCGGCCATCGCATGACCGAAGCCTCGGAGATTGCCGCCATGACCGTCTTCCTCCTCTCCCCCACGCAAAGCGGCCACACCACCGGCCAGAACATCGTCGTCGACGGCGGCTATACCCACCTCGATCGCGCTCTGACGTAATCCCGCTTAGGCCACGCCTTCACAGCCTGCCGAACACTCGCTTGTTTGAAAGTTGCGGCTTGACAGCCTGGAAGATGCATTGCTTCTTTGAAAGGGCACGGCTTCAGCGGTCACACTGGGGGCGTGAGAACAGCACATGATCAGACGAATGGTTATCGCGGTGTTGTGCTGCGCGTTCGCGGCGGTGGCCCAGAGCGCGCCGGCGCCTTCCATTGACGGCGATTGGACCGTCACCTTCACCGTCCAGGGCCAGACCGTTCCCGGCCACATGACGTTCCATGCCGACGGCGATAGGCTCACCGGCACGGCGGAAACAGAACATACCGGCCGCGGCACGCTGCAGGGCGGCGCCTGGACGCACGACAAGCTGACCGGCATCTGCGTCTTTGAGCGTCACGAAGCCATCGCGCTGGCCGACGAGCTTCGCGACGGAAAGCTCACGGGAGCCTTCCAAACCGAAGGCATGAATGGGAAGTGGGAGGCGCAGCGAGCGACCACGCCGCACTAAGAGGTTTCAGAGGGTGAGCGTTGAGCAGGGTAGAGGGGCACAAATGACTTTGCATTGCAAAGTCATTTGTGCTATAAAGCTTCCATGAAAATGCTGCGCCGTGCTCTCGCCACGCTGGAATTGCTATTGATCTCCCCCGCCATGCTTTTCATGACCGCTCTTTTCGTGCGCAATCTGCAGCCGCAGCAGTTCGAGCCGGCGCACACCGCCGAACGCATTGTGGCGTGGTACGCCGCCCGAACCCAGCTGGGGCTCTGGCTGTTCCTGATTGCATGTCCGCTGACGGTGTTGGTGATCGGCTGCGTCAGTCTGGTGCGGAGCTGGCGTGCCGATCCCGCGCTGCAGACCTCAGCCGTCGCGTGTGCCGGAGCCATCCGCCGTCATTGCACCGTTCTTGCTGTAGCGCTCGCCACCGCGGCCTCGGTTGCGATCCTGAGCATTGTTGCCCTGCATCTGATCACCGATTGAAATCGCGGAATGCCGGTTCTCCCCCTCCCTGCGAGTGAGCACGGCTGGGGCCTTTTCCTCACTGGAGCCCTTGATCCTCAATCAAAAGCAAAAGCTGGCAAGTGGCAGCTGAGCGCCGCATCAACCGCTCCGCTCTCTTTGATAGCATCGCCTTGAACACCGTTTTTGTGAGGTTCTTTTTATGGATCAGGTCCCAGGCACCGGCTATGGCGCTCGCCGCAATGAGGACATCGCGCTCGACCTGCTGAAGTTTGTTGCCGCCACTGCCGGCGTGGGCCGCCCCGGCGCGGCTTCCACCGGTTTTGTCGCAGCCAGCGCTTCCAAACCGGAAGATCAGGTCACTCACCTTCTCGAGCTCTACGGACGCTGTCTGCGCGCCGTCGAAGGGAAGCCGGCCTGACGTTGTCCGGCACGTCGCCCATCGGCGTTCTGGTCTGCGGAGCAGGCGCTTTCGGCCGCAATCACCTCCGCGTTTACCGCGCGCTGGAGAGCGAAGCCCATTCCGTCCACCTCGCCGCCATCGTGGAGCCCGATCCGGTCCGCGCGGCGGCAGCCGCCGGCGACTGGGCTGTGCCCGTCTTCGCCTCGATCGCGGACTGCCTTGCCGCTCGGGACAGGCTGCAATTCCAAGCTGCCTCCGTCTGCACGCCAACCTCTACTCACTTCGAGGTCGCGCAGCAACTCCTGTCCGCAGGGCTGGACGTTCTCATCGAGAAGCCCATCGCCACCAGCGTCGATCAGGCTACCCGCCTCCTGGATCTCGCCGCCCACAGCGACCGAATTCTGCAAACCGGCCACCTCGAGCGCTTCAACCCTGCAGTCACCGCCACCGAGCCGCTCATCAACTCCCCGATGTTCTTCGAGGCGCATCGCCTCAGCGTCTTCAGCCCGCGCTCGCTCGACGTCGACGTTGTCCTCGACCTCATGGTTCACGATCTCGACATCGTCCTCTCGCTCGTCCGCTCGCCCGTGCGCTCGCTCCATGCCGTCGGCCTGCCCATCCTCTCCCGCAAAGTGGATATCGCCAACGTCCGCATCGAATTCGAATCCGGCTGCGTCGCCAATTTCACCGCCAGTCGCGTCAGCACCGAACGCGTCCGCAAGCTGCGCTTCTTCCAGCCGCATCAATATGTATCGATTGATTACGCCCGCCAGGATCTGCTGGTGATCGACGTCTCGGGTGCCCCATCCTTGTCCGCGACGCCGCTCGCGGACAGGGTGGGGGGCTCGTCGCCTCATCCGCTGGCCGGACTCTCCGGCCTTCACATCGAGAAGCCGCCCGTCCAGCCCGGCGAGCCGCTCCGTCTGGAGATCGAATCTTTCCTCGACTGCGTGCGTACCCGATCCGCGCCTCGTGTCTCAGGAGAAGACGGCCGCGCCGCCCTCGCCCTTGCCCTCGACATCAATCAGGCCATCGCCGAACACGCCCAGCGCGCCGGCCTGAACCGCTTCTTCCCCGCCTAACTTGCTAGCAACTGACAACCAGCAACTAACAACTCGCCCCTAACTCCTCCCGCACCTTCCGCATCGTCTCCAGATAGAACGCCAGGTTGTGCAGCGTGTTGAGCACCGCTGAAAGAGATTCCTGCGCCATCATCAGATGCCGCAGGTACGCCCGGCTGTACCGCAGGCACACCAGGCACCCGCAATTCGGATCCGGCGGCCCCTGATCCTCCGCATACTGACGGTTCTTGATGTTCAGCCGCCCCTCCGACGTGAACAGCAGCCCATGGCGCGCCGCCCGCGTCGGCAGCACGCAGTCCATCATGTCCACTCCCATGCGCGCGTACTCGGCAATCTCATCCGGATACCCCACGCCCATCACGTAGCGCGGCTTGTCCTGCGGCAGCAGCGGCAGCGTCGTCTCGATCATCTCCCGCGTCATCTCCCGCGGCTCGCCGACACTCAGCCCGCCAATGGCGTATCCCGGGAAGTCCATCTCCACCAGACGCTCCGCCGACTCCCGCCGCAGATCCGGAAACATCCCGCCCTGCACAATCCCAAACAGGCTCGGCGTTTTCCCCGCCAGCCCGTCGCCTCTCTTCGCCGAATTTCCTTTTGATCTCTGATCCCTGATCTCTGATTTCTGTTCCCACGGCCCCTCATGCTTGTGCCGCTCAAAGTGCTCCTGGCTCCGCTTCGCCCAGCGCAGCGTCCTGTCCAGCGACGTTCGCGCTCGAGCATGATCCGCTGGATACTCCGTGCACTCGTCAAACGCCATCGCGATGTCCGACCCCAGCGCAATCTGCACATCCATCGAGTGCTCCGGCGAGAAGAAATGCGACGACCCGTCGATGTGCGACCGGAACGCGACTCCCTCCTCCGTCACCTTGCGCAGCTCGCTCAGGCTGTAGACCTGGAACCCGCCGGAGTCGGTCAGGATCGCCCGCTCCCAGCTCATGAACCGGTGCAGGCCGCCCATGCGCCGGATCGCCTCAAAGCCGGGCCGGAGATAAAGGTGGTAGGTGTTCCCCAGCAGAATCCGCACATCCAGCTCTTCCAGCAGGTGCTGTGGGATGGCCTTGACCGTCGCCTGCGTCCCCACCGGCATGAACACCGGCGTCTCGACGGCTCCATGCGGCAGGGTCAGCGTCGCGCCCCGACCCGCGCTCCTGGTCTGATAGACTTGGAACCTGAGCGACACCCTCATGATTGTAGCGGGCCATCCGCATCGGGGTGACGCGGTCCTCTTTCATGGGCATCGCGAACCGCACGAGTCTGCTGACTGCTTACTTTTCCCCACAGCGTAATTTTCCCATCTCACTCACGGAAGTTATCCGGAACGGGCTTCTCCAAAAGACTGGCGCTCGGATCGGGCCCACGTATCTTTTATCGGTGGCGGACCGCGGCTCTCTTCAGGAGCTTAAGCTCCGTGGCATTCCCGACCCGCTCTTCTGGCCGAAGCAGCTTGACCGATGGGAATTGCTCAAATGCTGCACTGAGTGCCTCTATCCCCCTCACTGGCATCATTACGAAGAGCCGGAAACCACCGTCGAGCAAGGTGAAAACGTCGTGGACTGCGGCGCGGCAGAGGGGCTGTTTGCTCTTTCTGTAGCGCGTCGCGCAGGTAAGCTCGCACTCTTTGAACCGTGGAGCGGTTTCCGGGAATCGCTGCATGCGACTTTCGGGAGCCGCGCTGTTGTGCTTGAGCAGGCTGTGGGTAGCCGCTCCCATACAGCTCGGCTGAAAGGCGGAGTCCTGTATGGCGTCGTCAGCGAGACAGAGGGGGATCCCATCCAGGTGACCACGTTGGACGAGTTCCGCCCAGGCTTCGGCCCCATTAACTTCATCAAAGCTGACGTCGAGGGAGCCGAGCACGACCTGCTGTCCGGCGCGCGCGAAACTCTGCTGGCTGACAAGCCAAAAATCGCCATCACCTGCTATCACATCGGTAACGACTGGGAGCACATGGTCCGCCTGGTCCGCAGTGTCGTCCCCGCCTACCAATACCGCGTCAATGGCCTCTTCTGGAGTGGACGAAAACCGCGTCCGGTCATGCTCCACCTGTGGGTCTGACATCCAGCCTGCTTAGGGTTACATTAATACCCTCGCCACCCCTGTTTTTCCTGTTCCATCGCTCCCCGGCGGGCGTACAGTGTAGCCGGGATTTCCCCAACTGATATCGAAGGAGGCTATCCATGTTGAAGCCTTTCCTGATCGTTCCCGCCCTGTTCTTTCTCGGCGTCCCGGCCCTCTTGCAGCAGGACCAGGCCACCCCGGCCAGCACCACGCCGCAGGCAGCAACCGAGTTCAAAGTCCCCGCCGACCTCATCGGCAAAGTGAATCCCGTTAAGCCGACGCCCGAAATGCAGGCTAAAGCAAAACAGTTCTATAGCTGGGACTGTGCGATGTGCCATGGCGAGAATGGCGACGGCAAAGGCGATGTGGCCGCCGACCAGAAGTTGCCCATCCGCAATTTTCGCGACCCCGATTCGCTTGCCAAGCTGAGTGATGGCGAGATTTTCTACATCATCCAGCAGGGCAAAGGAAAAATGCCGCCCGACGGTGATCGCGAAAAGCCGGACATGATCTGGAACATGGTGATTCTGCTGCGCAAGATGTCGAATACGCAGGCCCCTGCCCAGGCTCCCGCTGCCACGCCGGCTCCAGCGACTGCACCCGGCGCGCAAGCCCCGGCGCAGTAAATATGCGGCGCGGCTCGTTGGTTTGAACCGCGAGCACGCTCAGCCTCTGCGGCCGACTGGCAGTTCCATCTGCTCGCTGGAGTGCTCATCCACCCACGGCTGGAAGCATGCCCGGCACCGGGCCTCGTAGACCCCGGCCGCTCCCACCACCACCAGCGCCTGATTGCTGCCCAGCCGCTGCGTGTGAACGGCAGGCGCCCCGCACTGCATGCATACCGCCGACAGCTTCGTCACCTCATCGGCAATCGCCAGCAGCTCCGGGATCGGCGCGAAGGGCTCGCCCGTAAAGGTCGTGTCCAGCCCAGCCAGAATCACGCGCTTCCCCAGATGCACCAGCTCATTGGCCAGCGCCACCAGCGAAGCGTCCAGGAACTGCGCCTCATCGATCCCCACCACTTCGATCTCATGGATCATCGGCATCAGCACCGACTTCAGCTCCTCCACATTCGCGACCGTGATCGCTTCCAGCGTCTGCGCGCTGTGCGACGCGATCGCGCTCCGGTGATAGCGCACGTCCAGATCCGGCTTGAAACAAGCGACGCGGCGCTTCGCGATCTGTGCCCGCTTCAGCCGCCGGATCAGCTCCTCCGATTTGCCCGAAAACATTGGGCCGGTGATGACTTCAATCCGCCCCGGCATGCGCACCGGATGCACTGAAACCGCCATCGGTTCTCCCCCCACTGGACTGGAAGGTTCAGTTTAGGTCCGCACCGCCGTGCATCGATGTGGGAAAGCCGGTCCGGAATCCCCGTTGGTCATCAGCTCTCGCGCCTCTCAGGTGGCGGCAATCCCCGGCCCATCCTTGACACTCCTCTCTGCGTACGCGATTCTATGAATCAGGCTTCCCTGCGAAGAAGATCGTAGTGTCGGCTTCGGCGGGTTGCCGCGGGTCCTGGCGGGTCCTCTCGCTGGGGTCGCCGTTTCCAGGTTATTCAGGTTCCGGGCGCAAACGTCGGCTGCCGGGGGCCTTTTCCGTGGAGAATGAAACCGTCGTGCGCCGCTGACGGCTCTTTATCCGTCCAGGCCAGAAGGACCGTGCGTTGACTCCTATCGCCTCGCTTGCTCCCATTGCGCTGCCCGCAGGATTCGCCTCGTTTCTGCCCCTCCTGCTGATCATCGTTGTCTTCTATTTCCTGTTGATTCGCCCGCAGCAGAGCCGGCAACGCAAATGGCAGCAGATGCTCGGCAGTCTTAAGCCCGGCGATCGCATCACCACCACCGGCGGTATCCGCGGCGTCATTCTTTCCATTAAGGACGACGTGATTCAGATGCGCATCCCCCCCGACAACCTCCGCATTGAAGTGGTCAAGAGCGCCGTCGCCTCCGTCACCACACCGGACGAAACCAGGTAGAAGCTCCCATGCAGAAAAATCTGAAGACCAAAACCATCGTCATCCTCGCCTTTCTGGTCGTTTCGATTTACGGAATTTTCGGCCTTCCCCATGGAGTCTCCGGGACCGCGCTGAAGGACGCGCTGCTCCAGCGCATCAACCTCGGCCTCGATCTCAAAGGCGGAACTCACCTGGTTCTCCAGGTCATGGTGGATGAGGCGGTCAGTTCCGCAACGGACAGCGATGTGGGCGCTCTCCAGGCCGATCTCCAGCAGAATGGCGTCACCGGCGCGGTCGTCTCCAAGCCCGACCCGAACCGCCCCGAAGTGATTCAGATCTCCGGCGTCTCGACAGATCACACGGCTGACGCCAGCAGCATCCTGAACTCCCGCTATTCCGGCAACTACGACATAACGCCGGGCGTCAACGGCACGTGGACGATGACCATGAAGCCCACTGCCATCTCCCAGATCAAGCAGAGCGCCCTCGACAAGTCCATCGATGTCATTCGCACCCGCATTGACTCCTTCGGCGTGAAAGAGCCGACCATCGAGCCCTACCAGCTGGGCAGCTATCAGATCCTCGTGGAGCTTCCTGGCATCGATGACCTCGGCCGCATCAAGGACGCCATCCAGTCCACCGCGCGCCTCGAAACCCACGAAGTCATGGGCGGGCCCTGGCCGGACAGACAAACGGCGCTGCAGGCGGTTGGCGGCGCAGTACCTCCCGATGCGGAGCTGCTGGAGAGCATTCCCGGAGCCTCCAGCGAGGGCAGCACCGCCGAGTGGTATGAGCTGAAGAAGATCCCGATCTGGGGCGGCACCGATATTCGCGATGCCCAGCCCGGCCATAATCCCAATACCAATGAGCCGGAAGTCGACTTCACTCTCACCGCGGCTGCGGGCGATAAATTCGGCGACTACACGCGCAACAACATCGGCAAGAACATGGCCATCGTCCTCGATAACCGCGTTCGCGAAGTGGCGGTCATCAAGGGCGTGATCCGCGATCAGGGCAATATCGCCGGCGGCGGCATTACCGAACAGTACGCCAAAGACCTCTCCATGCTGCTCCGTACCGGCGCCCTGCCCGCCTCGATCCACTTCCTGCAGGAGACCACCGTCGGCCCCTCGCTTGGTTCCGACTCCATCCACCAGGGAGTGGTCGCCTCCATCGCAGGCATGCTGGCCGTCATGGCTTTCATGCTGATCTACTATCGCGGTGCAGGCGTCAACGCTGACCTGGCGCTCTTCCTGAACCTCGTCATTCTGCTCGGGTTCATGGGCTACACCGGCGCTACCCTCACGCTGCCCGGCATCGCCGGCGTCATCCTGACCATCGGTATGGGCGTCGACTCCAACGTGCTGATCTTCGAACGTATTCGCGAAGAACTCCGCGCCGGCAAGTCGCCCGCGGCCGCCGTCGACCAGGGATTCGCACACGCGATCACCACCATCATCGATACGCACGTCACGACCATCGTCTCGGCTGCGATTCTCTTCATCTTCGGCACCGGCCCGGTGAAGGGCTTCGCTGTCACCCTCACCTTTGGTCTCATCGCCAACTTCTTCACATCGGTCTTCGTTTCACGCGTCATCTTCGACGCGCTCCTCAGCCGCAAGCTGCACGGCGAGCCCATTTCGATTTGAGCGGTGAAACTTCGGAAATTATTTGTATAGGCGGATTTCGTGGAACTCTTTCATGACGTAAAAATCGACTGGCTGGGAAAGAAGTGGTACTTCCTCGGCTTCTCTCTCATCTTCAGCACCGCCGGCCTGATCTCGCTGTTCTTCTGGCATGGACTGCCCCTCGATGTTGATTTCCGCGGCGGCACCGTCGTCCGCGTCAAGTTCGCCGAAAAGCCGAACATCGATCGCATCCGCGATGCCGCCGACAAGGCTGGTCTCCGGGACTCGCGCATCACCCAATATGGCCCCGCCTCGAACGACGAAGTCCTCATCACCCTTTCCCTGAAGGAAACCAGCGAAGCCGCCCTCGATCAGGGGCGCGCCACGATTGTCCAGACGCTCGACCAGAACTACTCCACCACTGGCCCGCAGAACCAGGGCAAGCTGGACATCGACAACGTCAGCCGCAGCGCTCTCGTCTCGTGGCTCCAGCAGAAGGATCCCGAGCACCTCGGCGCCGACTCGGACGCAGCTCAGACCCGCTATCAGCAACAGGCTGACGCTGTACTGCATTACCGCGACGACCTGCACAGCGGCCTCGTGGCCTCCGTCGATAACCTGCATGGCCTTGTCGATCCTGCTGTCTTCACTGCCCTCCAGCAGGGAGCGTACGTTTCCGGCTTCCATTTCCAGGGGGCCGAGATCGTCGGAGCGCAGGTCGGCAAGCAGCTCCAGAAGCAGGCAATTCTGGCGACGCTTTATTCGCTCGCCGGCATGCTCGTTTATCTGTGGTTCCGTTTCGAGCTGATCTACGGCGTGGCAGCGGTCATTGCCTGCTTCCATGACACGCTGATCACCATTGGCGCCTTCAGCCTCAGGAATCAGGAAATCTCGCTGACTGTGATTGCCGCCATTCTGACGCTGGTCGGCTATTCGATGAACGACACCATCGTTGTCTTCGACCGTATCCGCGAGAATCTGCGCCTCAGCCGGCGTGAGCCGCTCGACAGCCTGGTCAACCGCAGCATCAATCAGACTTTGAGCCGGACCGTGCTGACCTCCGGCCTCACGTTCCTGACGGTCCTCTCCCTCTACGTTTTCGGCGGCGAGGTGTTGCGCGGCTTCTCCTTCGCCCTCGTGATCGGGATTCTGATCGGCACCTACTCCTCTATCGCCATCGCCGCTCCCATGCTCGTCGCTTACCAGGATTGGCGCGCGCAGCGCGGAAAAGCCGCTGCCCTTCCCGCTGCAAAGAAAGCCAGGGTATGATGCTGCGGTCGGACAAGGGGCCTCTTCTCTGCATCAAAACAGAGGTAGGCGCTCTTTCCGGTCGGACTCCGGCTTCGACCTGTTTTTTCGTGTAGAGTGCTATAGAGCGAAAACCGGCCCGAGTTGCCGGCGAGCCAACCCCCCGGACTCACCCGCAAACCGGCCAGAATTCCCCCACGAAAATACGGTCCAGCCGGGAACAAAACGGGCCCCTCGCGGTGTCTATAGTTGATGTCAGGAAATGAAAAGTCCGAGGTAGGCCATGGCAATGTTTGATCAAGCCCTTCTTGAGTCGGGGCACAAAATCAAAACGAAAAGCAGGTACTACACCATTGTCGGGTTGATCCTGAATGGTTCCGTCCTTGCAGCGCTGATTCTGTACCCTCTCATCTATCCTGAGGCGCTCCCCAAGGCGATGATGACCACGTTGCTCGTCGCGCCGCCACCGCCTCCGCCTCCGCCTCCACCCCCGCCTCCGCAGGTCGTGAAGCCGGTCCACGTCGTGTCGGAGATGATCAACAACCAGTTGACCGCGCCGACCAGAATTCCTCATGACATCAAGATGGTGAAAGAAGAGGCTGCGCCCCCGTCCACTGTTGGCGTCGCCGGCATGGGTGAAGGATCGAGCGGCGGTGTAATGGGCGGCGTCCTCGGCGGCCTGGGCACCGGCCCGGCTCCCGTGGTCAAAGCGGCTGCACCGAAAAAGGTCGCGGTTTCCGCCGGCGTCATGGCCGGCAGCCGAATCGGCGGGGAAAGCCCGCAATATCCGGCGATCGCCAAGGCCGCAAGAATTCAGGGAACTGTCGTCCTGCAGGCAACGATTTCCAAACAGGGAACAATCGAAAACCTGCGGGTCATCAGTGGCCCTCCCATGCTGCAGCAGTCCGCCACCGAGGCGGTACGGTCCTGGCGATACAAGCCGTACCTGCTCAATGGTGAGCCTGTAGAGGTCGAGACGCAGATCAACGTAGTCTTCAGTCTCGGCAGCTAATCTCAGCCGCTCCGCTCTGCCCTCGCCGGCAACGGAGCGGCTCAACGCTTCTTAGCCCTGCCTCCCGTCTTCATTCTTGCGGAGAGGTATTCTGTCAGCGCTTTTTGGCATCCATTCAAGGAATCGCCCTCAGGAGGAAAGATTCAGTGATTCTCGCTCAGATCAACCATCTCGTAGCCAACTCGGCCGCTCTCGGTTTCTTCCAGGAGAACCAGTCTGTCGGATTCAGCCCGATCGACCTCTGGAACAACATGGGCTGGCTGGCCCGCGGCGTCGTGTTCGTGCTCTTCATCATGTCCATCTGGTCGCTGGCCGTGATGATCGACCGCTGGCTCTATTTCAACGCGGCCCGCAAGCAGTCGCGCGAGTTTGCGCCTCGCGTCGCCGGAGCCCTTAAGGAAGGCAAGCTTGACGAGGCCGTCAAGGTCGCCGACCGCAACAAGAAATCCCACCTCGCCGAGGTCGTCACCGCCGGCCTGCAGGAGTTCCGGAACTATGGTGGCGGCGGCGCCGTCAGCGTCGAGCAGATCGAATCGTCCAAGCGCGCCCTGGAGCGTGCCGAAGCCATTGTGCACGCCAAGCTGAAGAGGGGACTCGGCAGTCTGGCCACCATTGGCTCTACCGCCCCGTTCGTCGGACTGTTCGGCACGGTCGCCGGCATCCTCAAGGCCTTCCAGGAAATCGCTACGCAGAAGACGCCGGGTATCGGCGCCGTCGCCAGCGGTATTTCTGAGGCCCTGGTCACAACGGCGTTTGGTCTCTTCGTCGCGATCCCGGCGGTGTGGCTCTTCAACTACTTCACCAACCGCGTGGAAGCCTTCGACGTCGAGATGGACAACTCCTCAAGCGAGCTGATCGATTACTTTATCAAGCAGAGCAATCGGCGGTAATCGCAGAGGAAGTACGGCCGGCACTCCGGCGCACAGCGCGCTGTGAGATGCCCGAGAGCGAGCATTTCCTGATCGGGAGCGGGGCTTCGGCCTTCGCTCCCGCCTCCTGACGGCCGCTCTCCTGGCAACGAACCGATCGACGGAGTTTACGACATGGCAATAGCGGTAAGAAACGAAGGCGCCAAGGTTAACGCCAACATCAACGTCACCCCCATGGTGGACGTCATGCTGGTGCTGCTGATCATCTTCATGGTCATCACGCCCATGCTCCAAAACAAGGTGAACGTCGATCTGGCCAACAGCACGACTGCGACACCCATGGACGACGCCAACAAAGAAGATTCGATCGTCGTCGCCATTACCCGCGACAGCAGAGTCTACCTGGGCCAGAACCAAACCAGCCTGGCGAATCTCGGCACCCAGGTCACCGACGAGCTGACCAACAAAACCAACAAGGTCGTCTATTTCCGTGCTGACGCGCGTGCCCATTACGGAACGGTGATGGATGCCATCGATGCCGTCCGTACCGCCGGAGTTGAGGAAGTCGGCATGCTCACCCAGCAACAGCAGCAGAACCCGGCGACTCCGCCGGCAAAGGCGGGCGGAGAATAATGTCGCGGATGAACCCTGAGACCGAGGACAGGAAACGAGGAACTGAACCATGGCAATGAACGTAGGTGGCGGCGGCGCTCTGAATGCCGATCCCAACGTAACGCCTCTTATCGACGTGCTGCTCGTGCTGCTGATCATTTTCATGATCATTGTGCCGGTGACCCCGCGCGGTCTGGACGCGCTGGTGCCGCAGCCGCCCAAGAATCCCAATCAGTCGCAGCCTAACGACCGCACCATTGTTGTCCAGGTTCAGCCGGGTCCGGGCGGACGGCCTTCGTACAAGATCAATGACAGGGACTTTTCGATCAGCGGCCTCGAGCCCGAACTGAACCAGATCTATTCGAGCCGTGCCGAAAAGGTAATGTTCGTCAAGGGTGACAAGGACGTCGATTTCCAGGACGTGGCCACCGTCATCGACATTGGCCACTCGGTGGGCGTCGACCATATCGGCCTGATTACCCCCAAAATCGAGGCTGGCCAGTAGCCGGCCTCGGGTTCGTGACTCGTCCTGCTGAGCGATCGTACTGCCGTGACCTTGTGAAAAGCCGCGAACACATTACAATCGGTTACGACACGGAAATTTGCGCCTGGCTTTTTTGAGGCTCCTGGCGAGCTGAAGGAGACAATAGACAGCAATGAACCGCATCGCACGTTTACCCGTGCTGGCCGCTGCCACGATCGCGCTGGTGGCCTCCACGTCCGGCTGCAAACGCCTTGAGGCTCGCGATCAGCTCAATAAGGGAGTTCAGGCTTATAAGGCGGCAAAATACGAAGAGGCCATCAATCATTTCCAGAAGGCCGTGAATCTTGACCCGACCTATCCGATGACCCGCCTCTATCTCGCAACTGCCTACGCCAATGAGGTCGTTCCAAACCTCAACTCTCCTGAAAATGAGAAGACCGCGCAGATGGCCATCAATGGCTTCCTGCAGGTCCTGCGGGAGCACCCCGACGACGTCACCAGCATGAAGCAGATCGCAGCGCTCTACTTCGACCTCAACAAGTTCGACCAGGCGAAGGAGTGGCAGAAGAAAGTTCTGCAGGCCAACCCGAAAGACGCTGAAGCCGCTTATACCGTCGGCGTCATCGACTGGACCCTCGCGTACAAGAACGCTGTCGGCGGACTGAAGGGCGTCAACATGCAGGACGACGGCCAGGGCAATGTCAAAATGCCGAAGAGCCTCTGCAAGCAGCTCCAGGAACAAAACACCGATCTGGTGAATGAAGGCATGCAGTACCTGCAGCAGGCCGTCGCCGACCGCCCCAACTACGACGACGCCATGCAGTACCTGAATCTTATGTACCGCCGCAAGGCCGACCTCGATTGCGGCAACGACGCTGCCCGCAAGGCCGACCTCGATCAGGCTCAGGACTGGGTACACAAGGCCATGGGCGCCCGCAAAGCCAACGAGGAGAAAGCCAACTCCAAGGTGCAGGGCGTGGTCATGAGCCAATAACTAAACCATGGCTGGATCCGAAAGCCCTCGTCGCTGACGAGGGCTTTTGCTCTTGCTCTCACCAGCAGAGTGCCCATCTCTCCCTCGTTTTGGACGGGCGGGCGAGCGCCGCCTCTGTACGCTGAACGCTAACCGCTGTACCCTGTTCCGTGCTGCAAAAGATTCTCATCGCCAACCGCGGCGAAATCGCGCTGCGGATTATCCGCGCCTGCCATGAACTGAATATCGCTGCGGTCGCCGTCTACTCCGACGCCGACCGTGCCGGACTCCACGTCCTCGAAGCCGACGAGGCCTACCGCCTCGGTCCTGCGCCCGCCGTCGATTCCTACCTGCGCGGCCGCCTCATTCTCGACATCGCGCGCCGTTGCGGCGCCGATGCCATCCATCCCGGCTATGGATTCCTCTCCGAAAACGCCGACTTCGCTCAGGCCTGCGAAGAGTCAGGAATCAAGTTCATCGGCCCGCGCTCCAGCGCCATGCGTGCTCTCGGCACCAAAACCAACGCCCGCCAGGTCGCCGACGAAGCCGGCATGCCCCGCACTCCTGGCTGCGTTCATGGGCTCGCCTCGCCCGAAGAGGCTGCCGATGTGGCGCAGGCCGTCGGCTACCCGGTCATGCTGAAAGCAGCCGCCGGCGGAGGCGGCAAGGGCATGCGCGCCGTCAACCGTCCCGAAGACCTCGCCTCTGCCTTTGTCGCCGCGCAGAGTGAAGCCGAGCGCGCCTTCGGATCCGGCGAAGTCTACCTCGAGAAGCTCATCGAGCGGCCGCGCCACATTGAAATCCAGGTGCTCGCAGACGAGCACGGTCATTGCGTTTACCTCGGCGAGCGCGAATGCTCCGTCCAGCGCCGTCATCAGAAAGTCATCGAAGAAGCGCCCTCGCCGGTCGTCTCCCCGGATCTCCGCCGCCGCATGGGTGAAGCCGCCGTGCGTCTCGCGCTCTCCGCTGGATACACCAACGCCGGCACCGTCGAATTCCTCGTCGATGCCGATCAGAATTTCTACTTCCTCGAGATGAACACCCGACTCCAGGTCGAACATCCCGTCACCGAACTGGTCACCGGGTACGACCTCGTCCACCTGCAGATCCGCGTCGCTCAGGGCGAGCCGCTGCCTTTTGCGCAGGACGACATCCACCTGCGCGGTCACGCCATCGAGTGCCGCATCTACGCCGAGGATCCCGAGAACAATTTCATGCCGTCGCCCGGACGAATCGCGCGTCTTCTCCAGCCTGGCGGTCCCGGCATTCGCGAAGACTGCGGCATCTACGAGGGCTGGGTCGTTCCCATGGACTACGACCCGATGCTCTCCAAGCTGATCGCCTTCGCTCCCACGCGCGACCTCGCCATGCGCCGCATGCTGCGCGCTCTGGACGAATACGTCGTTGGCGGCATTCGCACCAACCTCAGCCTGTTCCGGCGCATTCTGCGCGATGAGGATTTTCGCGCTGCCCGCATCGATACCGGCTACCTCGATCGCCTGCTCGTCGAGCCGGCCGCCCCACCTTCCACGGCGCACGGGGCCACAACCGTTATCGCCGCCGCTCTTTTTGAAGCCTCGCGCCCTGCCGTAAACCCGGCGAATGGCAACGGCACGACCGCAGGCAATGGTCGCTGGAAGTCCAGCACCGCTTCCGGCTGGAAGAGCGCTGCACGCACCGAAGCGCTGCGAGGCCGACCGTGAAACTGGACATTGAAATCGACGGCAAATCCCACCGCGTCGATCTCACGCAAGACCGGGAAACGGGTCTGTGGAAGGTGCAGCTGGACGGCCAGCCCGTCGAAGCGGACGCCCATTTCATCCGCCCCGGCGTGCTGTCGCTATTGCTCGAGGGCCGCGCGCATCGCATTGTTCTCGATGCGGACCTCGCTGAACCCGCGCTCCACCTCGACGAGCACCGCATCGCCTGGCAGGCTGACGATCCGCGCTCCTTCCAGCGCCGTCGCCGTCATGCAGCGGCTCACGGTCCCGTTGCGCTCAAAGCCTCGATGCCCGGCCGAGTCGTCCGCGTCCTCGTCGAGCGAGGAGCCCACGTCGCCGCCCATCAGGGTGTTGTCGTGATCGAAGCGATGAAGATGCAGAACGAGCTGAAGTCACCCAAAGAAGGACGCGTCACCGACCTACGCGTCATCCCCGGCGACACGGTCACTGCCGGGGAAGTGCTGGCGGTCATCGAGTAGCCCGACACCCTATCCCTACACCCTACCCCTACCCCCTACCCCCTATTTCCTGTACACCACCCCGCCCTTCATCACAAAGCTCACCCGCTCCACCGCCGTGATGTCGTCCAGTGGATTTCCCGGCACCGCGACGACATCGGCATAGAATCCCGGCTTCAGTTGCCCCACCTTGTCCTGCCACGCCAGAATGCGCGCGCCGTTCAGGTAAGCAGCCTGCAATACGGCCGCCGGAGTCATCCCGTACTTCACCATCAGCTCAAACTCCCGCGCCTGCGTCCCATGCGGAAACGGCCCCACATCTGAGCCGACGGCCATCGGCACGCCCGCCGCAACCTGTCGCTTGAATTCATGAATCTTGTAGTCCAGCATGGCGTGCTCCCGCGCCGCCGCAGCCGCTGACGGTGCGTGATCGGCGAAGTACTCGAAGATCTGGAACGTCGGCACCGCTGGAATGTGCTTCTGTTTCATCAGCGACATGGTCTTCTCGCTGAGTTGTGTGGCATGGTCGATTGACGCCACACCCGCCTCCGCCGCAAACAGCGCCCCCGGCTCCCCCTGGTCGTGCACGCCGACATTCATGCCCAGCCGCGCCGCCTCGGCCACGGCCGCCTTCAGCTGATCCACCGTGTACTGGTATGGCGTATGAAACGCCCAGAACTCCGCATCTCCCGGCTGCGCTCCCAGCCCATTGGCCGCGCACAACGCCTCATCGTCCTCGCACGGGGCGGCCTTCGCTCCTTCCGGAGCCTCACTGTCCGGCCCCGTCTCGTAAATCTTCACGAAGCTCGACCCCTCCTTGTGCTGTTCCCGGATCGTCTCGATGATCTGCTCTGTGTCATTCGCGTAGTCCGCGTTCGAAAGCACATGCTGGGCCGGGTTGTAGTGGATCGCATCCTCATGCCCCCCCAGAATCGAGATAGCATTCCCGCTGATGCGCATCCGCGGGCCCGGAATCAGCCCATGATCAATCGCATCGCGAATCGCCGAGTCTGCTGAGCCCGCGCCTTCGGTGCCCATGTCGCGCTCCGCCGTAAAACCCGCCATCAGATCGGCTTTCGCCGCCTGCTCCGCCAAAATCGTTCGCTCCGGCACGGACTCCTGGATCGTCTGCAGGTCCTCGGCGCCTGGATGCAGAAACAAGTGCACGTGCGCATCGATGAGTCCCGGCATCAGCGTCGAATCGCCCAGGTCGATCGCCTGCGCGCCGGTTGGATAATTCACCGACGTGCCCGCTTCTTTGATCCGGTCACCCTCAACCAGCACTTCGCCCGGCGTAACAATCCGCCCCGCCTCCACATCGAACAGCCGCGCCGCATGCAGCACAATGACCTTTGGCCGCGCCCCCTCTCCCGGTTCCGGAGAGGACTGCGCCTTCAGCGCAACCGCCAAGCCCAACATCAATGCAGTGAAACAGAAGCAACGTACCCGCACGGCACTCCCCCCTCAAACGGCTTCCCAGAATAGCAGAGGGTCCCCTCGCATCCTGCGCATTCCCGTTTTGCAACTTGCATCAGGGCATTCCCGGAGGGAAACAGGACGACCCTCCCGGTGCGTACCTTCACGTTCCAGCCATTGCCTGCCGATGCTATCCTTGCCAGCACATGGATGCCGCAATCGCAGTCCGCGACCTCACCCGCCGATTCGGTGACTTCACCGCTGTCGACAACATTACGCTGAGTGTCGCGCAGGGACAGTTCTTCGGATTTCTCGGGCCAAACGGGGCCGGCAAATCGACCACCATCAAGATGCTCACCGGGCTGCTCGCCCCCACTTCCGGGCAAATTCAGGTCCTGGGCCTTGATTTCAGTGCACATCCGCTGGAAATCAAACGCCAGATTGGCGTCGTCCCCGAAGGCTTGGCGCTTTTTGGCCGCCTAACCGCCTCCGAATACCTCCGCTTTGTGGGCCGCATGTACGGCCTGGATCGCACTACGGTTAACCGCCGCACCGACGAACTGCTGGACTACATGCACCTGGCCGACGAGCCCAAAAAGCTCGTCACCGACTTCTCCCATGGCATGCAGAAAAAGCTCGCCCTGGCCGCCGCCGTGATCCATGGGCCTCGTATCCTTTTTCTCGATGAGCCATTCGAGGGCGTAGACGCCATCGCGGCAGGCACCCTGAAAGCCATGCTTCAGCGCATGACGGAGCGGGGCGCCACCATCTTTCTCACCTCGCATGTCCTTGAAATTGTGGAGCGTCTCTGCAGCCACGTCGCCATCATCCATCAGGGGCGCCTGGTCGCGAACGGCTCGCTCGACGAACTCCGCGCCGGCGTTGCCGCGCCGATCACCGCCGACGGCTCGGCTGAACCCGCCCGCTGGGGGACCGCACGCGAGAAGCTCACCCTCGAAGAGATCTTCCTTCGCATTGTCGGCGGCGGATCCGCCGAATCCACCGAAGAAGCCCTGCAGGAGCTTTCTTGGCTGGCTTAGCTCCCATCCCCGGGCCTTCAGCACGATCCGGCGCCTTTTCTCCGCTGGCGCGCCGCCAGTACTCGGCCATGATCTGGGTGCAGAGCCGAGTCTTCCTCAATAGCTTCCGCACCCTGCGTGGCGGATTCGAGCTGGGCGCGCGCATCCTCAGCATGGTGATGTTCCTGCTCGTGTCGATCGGTCCCGCTGTCGGCATGGGCTATGGCGCTTATGAAGCCGCCTCGCACCAGCGCCCCTTTGGCGTGGCCATCCTGTTCTGGGTGCTCTTCCTGGTCTGGCAGTTCTTCTCGGCGTTCGCCCCGGCGCTTGCCGGGCAAAACCCCGATCTGAATCACCTGCTGCGGTATCCAGTCAGCTTCGGTTCCTGGATGCTGCTTTACCTCGTCTATGGCATCGCCTCGCCTTCCACGCTGATCGGCCTCCTCTGGGCCATTGGCATCGGCATTGGCATCGGCATTGCCCGTCCGGATCTTGCCCTTTGGTCTGCCGTCATCCTCGCCATCTTCGTGCTGTTCAACATCCTGCTTTCGCGCACGATTCTCTCCTGGATCGAGCGCGTCATGGCCCAGCGCCGTACCCGCGAAATCGTCACCGCAGTCCTGCTCGTTTTCGCGCTCGCCGCTCAGGTCTTCAATCCCGCCTTTCACCAGACCCGCCACGGCTCTCCTTATGGGCTGCGGAGGCAAACGGTCCAGCGTTTCGCTCAACGCTTCTGGGCCGTGCAGAAATACCTGCCGCCCGGCGCCGCGACCGTCTCCATCGATCAGCACCTGCTCGGCTCCGGCAGCGGCGCTGTTCCGTTCGGCGGGTTGATTCTCTATACGATGTTGACGGCCGGTTTGCTGGGGACGCGCCTGCGCGCCGAAAGCCGTGGCGAGAACCTCAGCGAGGTCCGGCACGCTCCTGCGCAGCCGGCCGTCATTCGCAGCCGGAAGCGCCCGGCATTGGACTTCGCAGGCCCGGTTGCCGCGGTCCTCGAGAAAGATTTGCGCTATCTTCTGCGCAGCGGGCCGATGCTCTACGCGCTCGCTGCGCCGCTCGTCATGGTCTTTCTCTTCGGGGGCGCGATCCGCGCCGGCAGTTTTTCGGCTATTCGCACCGCCTACGCTTTGCCGCTGGCCATCATCTGGGCCTTCATGGGGCTTACCCAGATGGTCAGCAACA
>DATGJK010000166.1:0-4448 GCA_035295245.1 Acidobacteriaceae bacterium | reverse complement strand
CCTATGTCAGCGCGAAATGGCGATAAGGCCAGGTTTTACAGACTTCATAAAAAGAAGCTGCTTCGTCGCGAGCTTCAGCTGAAATCAGCAGCCAGTCAGAAGGCAGGCTCCGTTCCGGGTAGTTCCAGTAAGAGGAAAGGTCTGCAGGCATCGCCTTAGCAGTGGGAACTGAACGGTGATTCGGAAGCAGCTCACTTGCTGGTTGCGTGCGCAGATGTGAGCAAAATTGCACAGTGTGGCTAACATCCAGATGAAATACTGGATAGGCGGGCGCCTCTGGCGAAGCTGATGAAACCCCAGGCCCGCTGCTTTGCAGACCAGGTTTCCAGAATGACAGCGACACCTGGTGCTCAAGCTCATGATGGTACTCTGCGCCCCTCCCCGAATGATCCCCAGGCAGGATGGCGTCGGGAAAGAGGCCCTTGAATGACCGAACTCAGCAAAATCCCGTTTGACGCTGCGTCTTTTCTGGCAACTGCCGGTCTGGGACGGCAAATCGTCAAAGTACGGGCGAAGCAGACCTTTTTTGCCCAGGGAACTCCCGCCGACTCCATCTTCTATCTCCAGGAAGGCCGCGCAAAGCTCAGTGTCGTCTCCATGCGCGGCAAAGAAGCTACGATCACGCTGCTGTTCCCGGGTGACTTCGTGGGAGAGGAGTCCCTTGCAACGATCGCGGGATTCCGGATGACAACGGCCACCGCCGTGACCAATTGTATGGCGCTCAGGATTGAACGGACTGAGATGATCCGTGTCATGCACGAGGAGCACACGCTCTCCGATCGGTTCCTTTCATTTCTGCTGGCGCGAAGCATGCGAGTCCAGGCCGATCTTATCGATCAGCTTTTCAATTCCAGCGAAAAGCGACTGGCGAGAATCCTTCTGCTGATGGCCGAATTCGGCAAGCCCGATCATCCGGTGTCGCTGATTCCGAAGATCTCCCAGGAAACTCTGGCGGAAATGGTTGGTACCACCCGATCCCGCGTCAGCTTCTTCATGAATCGGTTTCGGAAACTCGGCTTCATTGATTACAACGGCGGCATCCACGTTCACAAGTCGCTGCTGGATGTGGTCTTGCTCGATCAGCTGCCGGAAAACAACGCGGCCAAGCCCCCGATTCTGGAGACACCTGAGGCGTGAGACCTAAGCGGAAGCGAACGCAGCGACAGTGCGAGGTCGCCGGCCATCTTCACACACCGGCTATTTGTCCAGCAGTAAGAATCTAAGGAAAAATCCCGAGAACTGAGCAATATAGCTCAGAAATTGTATTAGCTATCTGTTGTAATCATTTTGGAGCAGAGTCTCTCTGTATCTCCTCTCTCGTGGTTCTGAGCTAAGTCAGCCCATCTGAAATGTGTTTTTCTTAGCCCCTCCTCATCCAAAAGGACAACTAATGAGATTTACCCATCTGTCATTGGTCGGCGCCCTTGCGCTGACAAGCGGAAACCTGTGGGCCGCCTCTGCGCACCAGGATTCGATCCAGCGGCTGCAAACGTCCACCGATGTGCTGCACTCCATCCTGAATACCCCGGATAAAGGCATCCCCGAAGAAGTGCTGGAAGGGGCAAAGTGCATTGTCGTGATCCCGAATCTGGTGAAAGGCGGCTTCGTCGTCGGTGGAGAGCACGGACGCGGGATCGCTTCCTGCCGCACGGCCGAGGGCTGGAGCGCGCCCGCGTTCGTGTCGGTGGGCGGCGGAAGCTGGGGACTGCAGATCGGTCTGGAAGGGGTAGACCTGGTGATGGTCGTCATGAACGAGACGGGCTTGCAGCATCTCCTTTCCAGCAAATTCCAGCTCAGCGGAGATGCATCCGCCTCCGCGGGGCCGGTGGGACGGCACGCATCCGCTGGAACAGACTGGAAGATGAACACCGAGATCCTGACGTACTCGCGTTCACACGGAATCTTCGCCGGAATCACCCTCAACGGTGCAGTCGTCGAACAGGATGCTGACTCCACGCGAGCGATTTACGGCGGCAATCCCTCCTTCCAGGCCATCCTCTCCGGCAAAGTCCGAGCACCGAAATCGACGCAGAGCTTCATGCGCGCCATTGTCGAAACCGGACGCGCTGGCACGATTGCCGCGGCTCGTGATGGCCAGCGGTAACATCCTTTGCCGATCGGGATGATCCAGGTCCCGATCGGCTCCAGCAGCTCTGAAGTGGAGATTCAAGTATGCCGTTCCTGCAAATCGCGATCACGCTCATTATCGTGGGAGTCCTGCTCTGGCTTGTGAACCGCTTCATTCCAATGCAGTCGAGCATCAAGACGATCCTGAATGGTTTTGTGGTCATTGTGGCGGTCCTCTGGCTGCTCAACCTGTTCGGGCTCTTCCACTCTTTCTCGCATTTTCACTTTGGAAGCTGAACGCATTGCGGCCCGTTCATCAGGGACGTTCGGTGCACCGGCAGCCGATTCGCACAACGCAACACGGCAGAGATCTGCCGATGGAGATTGTTTTGAAAATCATTACGCTCGTTGCTCTGGGAACCTTTCTCGCTCTGAGCGCATTTGCTCAGACGAATTTGCAAACCACCAGCAGTTCAGGGACAAGCCTGATCGCCGAGGCGCCGTCTCAGGATCATCCGGCCAGCCAAACGTCTGTATTCCGGGCCACCATGGTCAGCCGTACAGTCCAGGCGGTGAACTATGAGCATCGCGGCGGAGCAACCAGGGTGGATTTTGCGGGAACGGATCTGATGCCGGCGGCGAACGGGCAGGCGACGGTCAGGAGCCAAAGAGGCAATCTCAGAATCGAGACAGAGTTCGATAACCTGCAGAAGCCGACGACCTTTGGCAATGAATACCTCACTTATGTCCTTTGGGCGATTTCGCCCGAAGGCCGTCCAGTCAACCTCGGCGAGGTGCTGGTAGGCGGCAATCACCGCAGCAAGCTGGACGTGACCACGGACCTGCAGGCGTTCGCTCTGCTCGTCACCGCGGAGCCGTACTATGCCGTTCGCCAACCCAGCAATGTGGTGGTGCTCGAGAACGTCGTGCGTCCGGACACCACGGGAACCTCGGAGACGGTGAATGCAAAGTACGAACTGATGGAGCGCGGCGGTTACATTCCTACCGGTTATCAGTTCGACCCGGTGGTTCTGAATGCAAAGTTGCCTCTGGAGTTTTTCGAGGCGCGGAATGCTCTGCGCATCGCGAAATCGGAGGGAGCCGCGGATTACGCCACCGACAGCTACGAACACGCAGCCCAGTTGATGAAGAGCGCTGACAGCAAAGCCACTGAAAAGCACATTGCGAAGAACGATCTGATCGCGACATCCAGAGAAGCAGTACAGACTGCGGAAGACGCACGGGCCATCGCCGTGAAACGGATCAACAGCGAGGCATTGGCCACCGAACGCGAGGCCTCGGCGAACGCGCGGGCGGAGTCACAGGCGCGGGCCGACAGAGCCAACGCGCAGAAGGAAGCGGCAGAGTCGGCTGCGGCACAGGCTCGGTCCGCTGCGGCACAGGCTCAGTCCGCGACGGCACAGGCGCAGTCCGAAATGGCAGCCAACCAGGCGGCGTCTGCCGGCGCAGTGGCCGCGGCCAGGGCCGACGCCGATCAGTCCCGCCTTGCGGCGCAGCAGGCACAACAGAACGAACAGGTGGCGGAAAGCGATCAGGCTGCGTTACGTGCGCGGCTCACGGAACAGCTGAATGCCGTTCTCCAGACCCGTGACAGTGCGCGCGGCCTGATCGTCAGCATGTCGGATGTCCTGTTCGATACCGGCCGATATTCTCTGAAGCCGGCGGCGCGCGAGAAGCTGGCCAAAGTCGCCGGCATTCTGATCGCCTATCCTGGACTTGCCATTGAGGTCGGAGGGTATACGGATAACGTCGGCGGCGATGCGATGAACCAGACGCTCTCCGAGAACCGGGCAGACTCGGTCCGCGACTACCTCGTACAGCAGGGAGTGGGCGTGGGCTCGGTGTCCGCGAAGGGGTTCGGCAACACCGAACCTGTAGCCTCCAACGATACCTCAGCCGGGCGCCAGCAAAACCGGAGAGTCGAGCTGGTGGTATCGGGTGATGCGATCGGGCATCCCGCCAACGTCACGACGAGCAGCATGCGATAGCAACAACATGCGAAACAGGAAATGGAAAGGCACCTTATGAAATCACCTGGGATTATCAGCACAGCCATTCTCTCGCTGCTTCTCGGCGTTGTCGCTCCTGCCCTGACGGGGCAGGACCGGCCGGCTGACCAGCAGGACCACACAGCGCAGAATTCTCGCCAGCAAGACAAGTCTCGGCAGCAGGATCATCAGCAGAAGCCTTCGGCCGACACACAACGGCAGCAGGGCGACCAACAGCAGCGGGATCGCCGTACGTACCAGCAATCCAGGCCCGACGAGCAGGGCCGTCAGGCGCAAAGGCAACCAGACGGGCAACCGCAGCAAACGCGGCAGATGCAAAGACAGGTGCCTGAGCAACAACGGCAGGCGAGA
>DATGJK010000165.1:0-2826 GCA_035295245.1 Acidobacteriaceae bacterium | reverse complement strand
TTCAGCCCAGTGCCGGATGTAGGTTGCGGAGAAGGGAAGTCCGGCGTCGACCATCGTCCAGCGGCCTTCATCGTGCTGCACGCCAAAGACGTTGACAAACGCGATGCGCAGGCCAGAGATACCGGGCGCAATTTCGTCCATCGGGACGGCGTACTCTTTGGGAATCGGTTCCGCTGCCATCGTGAGCTCTCCTTTCGCTGCCGGCGGTGCCAGGTCAGGGATCATCGGAAAATGCATTCACTGGTTGGGATGCGGTGAGGGCCGTCGACGCGATCATACGCAAACGGCCGAGCGCTTCTCCCAGGCAAGGAGCTGCATCAGAGCCGCGCCGGGTTTCGTAGGAGCGTTCTCCACTGATTACGGCCCATCAGCTCTCTTCTTGCAAGCGTGCGCGTCAAAAGGGAACGAATCTCCGGCCCCCCACGTATCCGGGAACAACCGGGCGGCCAGCGGGTTCTTCATTCCCAGGCCCAAATTCACAACCGAGCGCATCCGCATGAGCGACTTTCGCAATGACATCCGCTATGCCTTTCGCATGCTCATCTCGAATCCGGCGTTCACGTTCACCGCGATTGCCGCGCTCGCTCTCGGCATCGGGGCCAATACCGCCATCTTTACGGTCGTGAACACGGTCCTGCTCAAGCCGCTTTCGTATCCCGAGCCCGATCGCATCGTGCAACTGATGAACAAATATCCGGAGGGAATGGGGCCGGGTGCATCTCCCACAAAGTTCAATAACTGGCGCGCGCAGACCAGCGTGCTGCAGGACGTTGCTGCGTACGACTTCGGCGGACCTGGGTTCAATCTCACCGGCGCGGTTCCTGAGCAGGTGCATGGGATTCACGCGAGTGAAGCATACTTCCGCCTCTTCGGAGCGCCGGTCATGCTGGGCCGCACCTTCACGCCGCAGGAGGACTCGCCCCACGGCGGCCACGTCGTGGTCCTCAGCTACGGCCTGTGGCAGCGGAAATTCGGCGGCAACAAGAACATCGTCGGCACCAGCATTGAGCTCAGCAATGAGCCATACACTGTGGTCGGCGTTCTGGGCCGTGAGTTCCACACCGATCCCGAAGCGGACCTCTGGGTTCCGTTCCAGATCGACCCCAACAGCACCAACCAGGGACACTATTTTCTGACCGCGGCGCGCCTGAAGCCGGGCGTGACTTTAGCGCAGGCCAATGCGCAGATGAAGCTGGCGTACGAGCAGTTCCGCCGCCGCTGGCCATTGGCCAATCCCAAGGCCAGCTTTGCCGTCCAGCCGCTGCGCGACTCCATCGTCGCCGGAGCGCGTTCGTCGCTGCTCGTACTCCTCGGAGCCGTCAGCTTCGTCCTGCTGATCGCGTGCGCCAACGTGGCGAATCTCCTGCTCGTGCGCGCCACCGGACGAAAGCGCGAGTTCGCCATCCGCGCCGCCATGGGAGCCCGTCCCATTCGCATCATGCGCCAACTCCTGACGGAAAGCATTCTTCTCGCGTTCACGGGTGGCGTGCTTGGTTCAATCCTCGGCTATGCGGGCGTTCGTGCGCTGCTCGCCATCAGCCCTGCCAACCTGCCGCGAGTGGGGGAAAACGGCGCCGGAGTGGGGCTCGATTGGCGCATCCTGGCCTTCACTCTCGGCGTTTCGCTGCTCACCGGCATTATTTTCGGCATCTTCCCGGCGATTGGCGCCTCGCGTCCTGACCTGAACAGCACGCTGAAGGAAAGCAGCAACCGCTCCGGCACGGGATTCCGCCAGGGCAAGGCGCGTGCCCTGCTCGTCATCAGTGAGGTCTCCCTGGCGGTGGTTCTGCTCATCGGGGCGACGCTGCTTATTCGCACCTTCATCGCGCTGCGCCACGTGAATCCGGGCTTCGACGCCCACAACGTGCTCACCATGGAAATGTCGCTCACCAGCGATCGCTATCAGAAGACCGCTGCGGTCGCCCAGCTTTCGCTCGAAGGACGCGAGCGCATTGCGGCGATTCCCGGCGTCGAGGCCGTCACCTCCACGTGTTGCCTGCCGCTCGAAGGCGGCTTCGGTCTGCCTTTCGACATCGTGGGCCGCCCGCATGGCAACGATCCCTCCACCGGCGGCGCGGGCTGGATGAGCACCGCTCCCGGCTACTTCTCCGTCTTTCGCATTCCTCTGCGCGGCCGCGACTTCACCGATCGCGACAACGGCGCCGCTCCGGGCGTGGTGATCATCAACGAGACGATGGCAAAAAAGTGGTGGCCGAAACAGGATCCCATCGGACAGCAGATCATCATCGGCCGCAACGTCGGCCCGCAGTTTGAGGAGGGCCCGCGCCAGATCATCGGGGTCGCCGGAGACATACGCGACGGCGGTCTGAACCGCGATCCTCGCCCGATGATGATCGTCCCCGAAGCGCAGGTCAACCGACGGCATGACGGCGCTCAATGCAGGCATCGGTCCCGTCGTTTGGCTGGTCCGCACGCATGGCGATCCGCACCAGTACATCCAGTCCGTCAGCGAAACACTGCGCCAGGCGAGCGGCGGATTCCCCGTAGCGCGCGTCCGCCCCATGACCGAGGTCGTCGTGCAGTCCACCGCGCGCGAAGACTTCAACATGCTGCTGCTCTCCATCTTCGGAGCCGCCGCGCTGATCCTCGCTGCCATCGGCATTTATGGGCTCATGGCCTACTCCGTCCAGCAGCGCACGCAGGAGATGGGTATCCGCATGGCGCTGGGCGCGGACCGCTCCCGCATCCGCAGCCTGGTCGTGCGCCACGGCATGACGCTCGCTCTCATCGGTGTCGTCGTCGGACTGGGAGCCGCCTTCGGGCTCACTCGCTTCCTCGCGAGCTTCCTCTTCGGAGTGAAGACCT
>DATGJK010000164.1:0-6786 GCA_035295245.1 Acidobacteriaceae bacterium | reverse complement strand
CTTCGGGTCCTGGTCGGCGAGGGCCTTGCGGAGGGCGGCCATGCTGTCGAGGACGTCGGACTTGTGGTGGCGGTGGAAGCTGAACATCGCGCGGCTCCGGTTGTGCCGACCATGATACTGGCAAGTTGCTGGTTGCTAGTTCCTGGTTGCCAGTTCCTGGTTGCTAGTTCCTGGTTGCTGGTTGCTGGTCCGGCGGGGCTGGACATTTTTTATTTTTTTGGGGGTGGATCCCCCATGACACGTCGCAGGCATTTGATTCGGCGGCGATTGTGGGAGGGGGCTGATCCCCCCTCGAACACTCTGACCCGACGCCAAGTCTCTGACGGCATTGTGCGTGGGCGTAAGCACTTTCCTTGCAAATGCCCGGCGGCCTATAGCCCGGTGCAGGTAGCTGAAGCGAAGTACGGCGGCCATCTCAAACAGCGGCACGAAGAACAGCGGGTTCGCGGTGAGCGAAAGCGGCCTGGCTCCCTGAACGAGAAAAGCTCTGTTCCTGGGAACAGAGCTTTCCTTAATTCAAGGTTAGGCGGGGCGGGAGTGTTGGGGCAAGGGAAATCGGCGGGGGTGGGGTTACGGAGGTTTGCGCAAGCGCCAGCCACAGAAATGATGAGAGCCTCGCATCTGCGAGGATGGCGCAGAACGAGGCTCTCTGCGGAGGGTAAAGTTAGTCGGACTTATTGGTCCACAACGGTTGTCCCGCTGTTATTTCCGAGCGCCAGCGTCACCGTGATCGGCTTGGTGAGCGAAGTAAAGTGGGGGCCCGATCCTTCCGCCTGCAGTTCATAAGAGTTCGCGCCGGTGTGCGAGAGCCGAATGTCGAGCGCTACTCCATCGATCGTCCCCTCGTAAACGAACCACCCTTTCTTTGTCTGATGAAAAGCACCGGGCGGAATCGTCACAGTGTAGGTTCCAAGGGTCAGCGTCATACCTTGTGCCACCGGGTTGATGGTGGCAGCACCCGCGCCTTGCGTGAAGAAAGCCTGCAACTGGAATCCACCGGCCGGGATGTCCAGCTTCGCGGTGAACGAGGAAAAGGGCGCCGAGGGGGTAATTTTGAACACGGTTTGGTCGCCGGTGCCGTAGAGAGTGCCCGACACGTCCAGGGACAATAAACCCGGGGCGTAACCCTCGAACGTTGCGACCACGGTAAAGCTGCCGGCGGCATCGATCCTGAATACGAACCAGCTGTATGGAGGGCCGGGCAAACTGGCCGAGCCATACAGGTTGCCCGACGCGTCCAGAACGAGGGCGGCGGCAGGATTTGCCCCGTCGGCCCCGTTAAAGCTGTGGAGCACGCTGAAGTTGCCTGCGGCATCGATCTTGAACACATTCCCGTAGCCGAAAGAGCCGCCCCCAGCCGTGCCGAAGATATTGCCCGAGCCGTCCCGGATCAGCCCCGCGGGAGATATCCCGTCTGCACCGGTGAAGTTATGGAGCACGCGAAAGTTGCCTGCGGTATCGATATTGAAGACGACGCCGCAACTCGAGTTGTAGCACGCCAACCCGCCGCCTTGCCAAGTTGTCCCATAGATGTCGCCGGCCTGGTCCACGATCACAGCATTGGGAGTCTCCCAGCCGATGAAGCGATGAAGTATATTCTCGTTCCCAGCAGGATCGATCTTGAACACGGTTCCACAGCCATAGGGTGACCGGGCACACAGGTACCAGGTGGAACCGCCTCCTCCTATTGATGTCGTGCCCTAGAGATTCCCCAGCGTGTCCATGACCACAGCGGAGGGGTACGCCCCATCGGTGTAGGGGCTGAAGGTATGAAATGTCGTTGCGCTGCCGGAGGGATCGATCCTGAACAGGCTCCCACAGCCAACAAAGTTTCCTCTTGGTCCAAAACATGGGGTCGGGCCGCCGGCCGCGGTGTCCGTGCCATACAGGTTGCCCGCGGCGTCCCGAACGACACCGGCATTGGGATAAACGCCAGGGAGCAGTCCGTGCAACGGGTCCCAGCTACCGCCGGGAAAGCTAAGAAGTACAGTCTCATTGCCCGTCGCATCGATCCTGAACACGGTTCCCCCACCCTCGTTCATGCCTGTGAGTGGGTTGTAGCCATACGCCGAACCGCCAGCATAGGTCGTGCCATAGAGGTTGCCGGAGCTGTCGAGGATGAGATTGCCGAGAGGATCCAGCCCGTCGGGCCCCGTGAAGGTGTGAAGGACGGTGAGGGTTTGCGCCCTGGCCTGCGGAGCCGTGCCTAAGGACACGAACATCAGGGCTGCGAATGCTCCTGCCAGCCAGGCAGAGCGCCGCCACCTCGAATCACCGATTTGCCTCTGAGTTTTTCCTCCAGAATGCTCGGCCACCATACTCGTTGTCGCTGCAGACATGGAAATGCTCCTTTCGTGGTCACGCACCCGCACGCAGGACCGGAGCGCAGCGCGAATTCCGATAACCCTTAATTGGGGCAGGGCTGGTCGAGACGCGGGACGTCGTTGCCCGAGGCGCACGAGGCTGGGCAGGTCCAACAGCATGTACGCAGCAGCAACAGGATGTCAGTGCTGCCGGTCACAGGCTGTGCGGCGGGAACTGAGGTCTTGTCGTTCCGGGGCTAAAGCCCACTTCTTCTCTGGGCTTATTCCACGGCCTAAAGGCCGTGGCTTCTACCGTAGCCCCGCTCCGCGAGGCCATCATATGTTTTTGGTTCCAACGAGAGCGCGTGCGCCTGATTCGAAGCGGAGGGATTGGCACCTGATTCCGAAAGGCGCAAAGGTCGGGGTACAGGTGGAACCCTTGACGGTGCGTTTCAGGAACCTGATCCGAACGGAGCACACGAACTTCGATTCCGAGCGGGTGACATCAGCCTCATACGAAGGCGAATGCGAATGCACTTCGATTCCGAGCCGGAGCGAGGAATGGCGGTAGAAGCGGCGGGCTTTAGCCCGCCGGAACGCAGCGGCCGAAATGAAGCGGCCTTTAGGCCCGGAGATGCGCAGGCATTGGATCGACTGCGCCCGTCAGATTTGCGGACGAATGCGGGAAGTCCTCGGCGCGGTCGCAGAGATGGGCGCGAACGGGATTGGCGTGGATGTAATCGCGGTGGGCATTCAGATCGCTTGCATCTTCGATGCGGCGCTTTGTAAAGCTGTCCTCCCAGACAGGCATGCGCGATTTGAGACGGAACGAGAATCCACCCTTGATGAATTGCATGGCCTTTTCGAGGGAGACGTTCTCTGCAGGCGTGATCAGGACATGAATGTGATCGGGCATGAGGACGAATGCGTGGAGTTGGTAGCGTCCTTTGGCGCGGTCGTCTTTGAACAGGTCGAGGAGAAGGTTCGCGTTCGCGTCGGTTTGAAAGAGGCGGCGGCGATTCGCGGCCACGGCGGTGACGAAGAAGGTGCGGATTTCCTGCGGGGCGAGTTCCACGCAGGTGAGGTTAGAGGAGCGTGAAGGATGTGGGTAGATGACGTTGGTGCGGGGACTGGAGGAAAAGCCCGGGGCTAAAGCCCCTCTCTTCTCTGGGCTCTTATTCCACGGCCTAAAGGCCGTGGCTTCTACCGTAGCCTCGCTGCGCGAGGCCATGATGTACCTGTTTCTGGTAGCGAGATTCCGCTGTAAGTGCAAATTGAAAGCCCGACCTTGCGGCCGGGCTTCCTGGTTTCAGTTGCGATTCCTGCTGATAGCGGGTGGCTGGCTGCACAACAACACTAAATGGTGAAGCGCGTCCAGCCTTTTATCTAACTACACCCGCTGGTGCTGCCGCAGGACATGCACCTGTAGCAGCTGCCGTTGCGGACCATGATGGCGCCGCAGGTGTGGCAGCTGGGGGCGTCGCCCATGTCGACCATGGAGCGCATCGCATCCGCAGCGTGGTAGAGGCCGCGGTCGGCGGGCAGTCCGTAGGCGTCGGCCGGCTGCGAGCCGCCGGCGTGGAGGTCAGGCGCGATGCCGCCCTGGGGCGCTCCCTGGGAGCCCATGCCGCGGGTGGGCGAGTGCTGTTCGGGGGACAAATGCAGGTCCTTCGACTCCGACGAGCTGCGCTCGTCTTCGCTCAGGATGACAGAGTTTTGCGCTGAGGCAGCGGGCGCGCCGAGGCTGGCGAAGAGCGACAGCTGCTGTCCGGAGAGGAAGCGCAGCTGCAGCCAGCGGAAGATGTAATCCATGATGGACTTGGCGTAGCCGATGTGCTCGTTGCCGGTCCAGCCGGAGGGCTCGAAGCGGGAGTGGGCGAACTTCTCGCAGAGCACGCGCAGCGGCACGCCGTGCTGCAGGGCGAGCGAGGCGGCGGTGGCGAAGCTGTCCATGAGGCCCGAGACGGTGGAGCCTTCCTTGGCCATGCGGATGAAGATTTCGCCGGGCTGGCCGTTGGGGTAGAGGCCGACGGTGATGTATCCCTCGTGGCCGGCGATGGCGAACTTGTGGGTGAGCGAGGCGCGCTCGTCGGGCAGGCGATGGCGCACGGCGCGCGGCGGCTCCGACGCGCCACCCTTCTCGTCGAAATGCAGGTCCTTCGACTCCGCCGCTGACGCGGCTTCGCTCAGGACGACAGCTTGATTCGCCGCGGCGATGACGGACTTCGCCGTCAGCTCGACCTTCTCAGCAAGTTTGGCTTCGAGCGACTTGACGTCGGCTTCGGCGGGCTTCTGCGCGGAGGCGATGGCGGAGAGAACGCGATCGGCGGCGGCGGTGAGTTCGGTGTTGGCGCCGGCGCCCTTGATGTCCTTCGCTTTGGCTCCGTCGGAGACGTTGAGCGGCTGCGCGCCCTTCGATCCGTCGCGGTAGATGGCGACGGCTTTCAGGCCCAGACGCCAGGATTCGAGGTAGGCCTCGGCGATGTCGTCGAGGGTGCAGTCGTGGGGGAGGTTCACGGTTTTGGAGATGGCGCCGGAGAGGAAGGGCTGGGTGGCGGCCATCATGCGGACGTGTCCCATGTAATGGATGGAGCGGGTGCCCTTGGCGGGTTTGAAGCTGCAGTCGAAGACGGCCAGGTGCTCGGGTTTGAGACCTGGCGCGCCTTCGATGGTGCCGGTGGCGTCGATGTAGCTGACGATCGCGTCGACCTGAGCGTTGTTGTAGCCGAGCTTGAAGAGCGCGGTCGGAACCGTGTTGTTGACGATTTTGATCATGCCGCCGCCGACAAGCTTCTTGTACTTGACGAGGGCGAGATCGGGCTCGATGCCGGTGGTATCGCAGTCCATCATGAAGCCGATGGTGCCGGTCGGCGCGAGGACTGTGACCTGGGAGTTGCGATAGCCATGTTTCTCGCCGTGCGCGAGCGCCTGATCCCAGCACTCTTTGGAGGCTTCGATCAGGGTATCGAGCTGGGGCACGGTGAAGGGCTCAGCGGAGGTTTTGCTCTTGCCGATTTTGTTGACCTCGGCGCGATGCATGCGGATGACGTCGAGGAAGGGTTCGCGGTTGACGTAGAAGCCAGGGCACGCGCCGCCGTTGCCGGCATTGGCTCCGGCGGTGCGTGGAGTGGCTGAGGCGAGGGGAGGGCATTTTTCGGCGATACGGGCAGACTGGAGGTACGCTTCGCCGCACATGATCGCGGTGAGGGTAGCGGCGAAGTCGCGTCCGGCGTCGGAGTCATAGGGGAGGCCGAAGGCCATGAGCAGCGCGCCGAGATTGGCGTAGCCCAGGCCGAGGGGCCGATAGTCGTGGGAGTTCTTCGCGATGGCTTCGGTGGGATAACCGGAGTTGTCGACGAGGATCTCCATGGCGGTGATCATGATGTCGATCGCAGCACGGTAGGCGGCGATGTCGAAGGTCCCGGCGGGCGAAACGAACTTGAGCAGGTTGAAGCTGGCGAGGTTGCACGCGGAGTTGTCGAGGAACATGTACTCCGAGCAGGGATTGGAGGCGTTGATGCGGCCGGTGTTCTTGCTGGTGTGCCAGCGGTTGATGGTGGAGTCGTACTGCATGCCGGGATCGCCGCACTGGTAGGTAGCCTCGGCGATCTTCTGCATGATCTGTTTGGCGCGGTAGGTTTTGACGGGCGTGCCGTCTTTGACGGTGCGGGTGGTGAACTCGGCGTCCTTCTCAACGGCGCGCATGAACTCGTCGGTGACGCGGACGGAGTTGTTGGCGTTCTGGAAGAAGATGGAGGAGTAAGCCTCGGAGTCGGGGCCGGAGGAGCCGTCGTAGCCTTCGCGCATCAGGGCCCAGGCCTTGGCTTCTTCTTTGGCCTTGCACTCGATGAAGTCGACGATGTCGGGATGGTCGACGTTGAGGATGACCATCTTGGCGGCGCGGCGGGTCTTGCCGCCGGACTTGATGACGCCGGCGAAGGCGTCGAATCCGCGCATGAAGCTGAGCGGGCCGCTGGCGGTGCCGCCGCCGGAGAGGGTCTCGAGGGAGCCGCGGATGGAGGAGAGATTGGTGCCGGTGCCCGATCCCCACTTGAAGAGCATGCCCTCGGTTTTGGCGAGGGTGAGGATGGAGTCGAGGGAGTCCTCGACGGCATTGATGAAGCAGGCGGAGCACTGCGGCTTGCGGTAGCCGGTGACGGAGAACTCGACGGCGCAGGAGTGCTGGTTCCAGTGCCAGTTTTGCGCGTCGGAATTGGGCTCGAGGCGGTCGCAGCCGACGTTGAACCAGACGGGCGAGTTGAAGGCGGCCTTCTGGGTGACGAGCAGATGGACGAGCTCATCGTGGAAGACGGCGGCGTCTTCGGGGGAGGCGAAGTATCCGCCGGCGAGTCCCCAGTCGCGGATGGTTTCGGCGACGCGGCCGACGAGCTGGCGGACGCCGGTCTCGCGCTCGGAGGTGCCGAGCTGGCCGTGGAGATATTTGCTGGCGACGATGTTGGTCGCGGTCATGGACCAGTCGACG
>DATGJK010000163.1:0-6748 GCA_035295245.1 Acidobacteriaceae bacterium | reverse complement strand
CCGACACCGAGATGTTCGCGCCCGAACTGCCCACCCTCTGCGTTGGCCTGCGCGGCATGATCTACACCGAAGTCGAAGTCCGCGGCGCGAAAACCGATCTGCACTCCGGCATGTATGGCGGCGCCGCCCCCAATCCCTTCCTGGCCTCGCCCAGATCATCGCCGCTCTCAAAGACCGCGTCGGCCGCATCCTCATTCCGGGTTTTTACGATGCCGTGCTCAAGCCCTCCGACGAAGAGCTCAAAGCCTGGAAGAAGTTGCCGTTTGACGAGGAGGAGTACCGCAAATCCGAAGTCGGGTCTGCCAAGCTCGTCGGCGAGCAGGGCTACTCCGTCCTCGAGCGCACCTGGGCACGCCCCACGCTCGACGTCCACGGCATCGTCGGTGGATTCACCGGCGCGGGCGCCAAAACCGTCATCCCCGCAAAGGCGACGGCCAAAATATCCATGCGGCTCGTGCCCAGCATGAAGCCGGAGATCGCCTTCCGCCAATTCAGCGACTACGTGCAGACCCTCCGTCCCGAGGGCGTTTCCGTCGAGGTGCGGCTGATCCATTCCGGCGAACCCTCGGTCATTCCCACCGACAATCCCTGGATCCGCGCCGCCACCCGCGCCATGAAGAAGGTCTGGAACAAAGACACCGTGTTCATCCGCTCCGGAGGCTCCATCCCCATTGTTGGCGACTTCGAGCGCAACCTGAAGATCCCGTCGGTCATGATGGGCTTCGGCCTCCCCGACGACGGCCTGCACGCCCCCAACGAGAAGTTCCACATCCCGAACTTCCACCGCGGCATCGAGTCCGTCATTCGCTTCTTCGAGGAAGCGGCAGCCTAACCTCCGTAGAGGTCCTTTTCCGAGAGCACCGGCTCGTCTGCCCCTTCTCTCTGCGCCCGATGCGCCGCCCCGAACATCGCTCCGCGCGCCGGCACAACGGGAGCGAAGGCCATGAACCCGATGGCCTCCGGCACATCGTCGTAGATCGCCTCCATGCCGCCCTGCCGGGTGTAGGTCTCGTGCCAAAACCCGGTGCCTCCCGAGTCCCGCAGAAAATTCCTCCACCACACGCGGTGCGGATCCGAGCGCGTCCAGCGCAGCAGCGCTTCCATATCGCGCCAGTACTGCCGCATGCCAACGTGCATCGGGAAGAGCGAGTACATGAGGTTTTCGTGTCGCAGCAGCCCATCGGGCCGGTCGCTGGCGGACTTCGCGATCTGCGGCCCAAAGCCCAGCAGCGTCTTCAGCCCGGTCAGACGGTTCACTCTCATCCCCAGGTAAACCACCACCAGGTCGGGGTACTGCGACAGGTCCACGGTTCGACGCTCGACTTTGGTCGCCACGCAATCCTCCCAGGAAGTCAGCGTGGCACAGATGGCGGCAACCGGTCCATGGCCGAAGACCGGTCCTCCATCCTGACCGCTGCTCGAACCGCGCCATCATCGGCCCGGCGTTGCGACTCGTAACATTTGCACTGCATCGTGCATCTGCTAATGTGTTGAAGGTTAGCCGGAAAGGCGAAGGCAGAGAGAACGATGGCTAAAGCAGTCTGGAACGGTAAAACAATCGCGGAGAGCGACAGTTACGAGACGGTCGAGGGCAACATCTACTTCCCGGAAAGTGCGGTGAATCGCGAATATCTGCGCCCCAGTTCCACCACGTCTACGTGCCCCTGGAAGGGACAAGCTCGCTACTACAGCCTCCTCGTCGACGGCCAGGAAAACCAGGACGCCGCCTGGTACTATCCCAATCCAAATCCTGCGGCGCGCAACATCAAGAATCACATTGCTTTCTGGCGCGGAGTCGAGATCGAAAAATAGGCTGGCTCCCCTTGGTCAGCCGTATCGCTGCTTGTGCCACTCCCAGGCGCTGGCGACAATGCCATCCAGTTCTGTATGTCGCGGATTCCAGCCAAGTTCCGCGCGAATCTTCTCTGAACTGGCAATCAGTACCGCCGGATCGCCCGGGCGTCTCGGGCAGACCTCCGCCGGGATCGAACGCCCCGTCACTCTTCGCGCCGATTCAATCACCTGGCGCACCGTGAACCCGCTTCCGTTCCCCAGGTTGTAGACCCGCTGGCCACCCTGAGACAAAGCGTCGAATGCCAGCAGGTGCGCCTCCGCCAGATCCTCCACGTGGATATAGTCCCGCACGCAGGTCCCGTCCGGCGTGGGGTAGTCCTCGCCATAGATTCGGATCTTGTCCCGTCGGCCCAGAGCCACGTCCAGAACCAGCGGAATCAGGTGCGACTCCGGTTCATGACATTCGCCCCGCCCCGCCGCCGCGCCGGCGACGTTGAAGTACCGAAGGCTCGCGTAATTCAAGCCGTGTACCCGATACATCCAGGTGAGCATTTTTTCCACGAGCAGCTTCGATTCGCCATAGGCATTCGTCGGCCGAAGGGCGGCGTCCTCGCGAATTGGTGTGCTCTCCGGCTCGCCGTAAACCGCTGCAGTGGATGAGAAAACCAGCCTCGAAACTTTGGCGCTCAGCATGGCTTCGAGCAGCGAGAGCGTGGCTGCCGTGTTATTGCGAAAATAGACCTCCGGCTTCGCCATGCTTTCGCCCGCTTCGATCAGGGCGGCAAAGTGCATCACCCCGTCAAATCCGCTGCGCAGAACCTCCTCGAGGCGCTGCCGATCGGCAATGTCGCCTTCCACAAACGTGATCCCCTCGGGAACCATGCCACGCGTCGCGTGACACAGATTGTCGTAGATCGTGACTTGGTGCCCCCGATCCCGCAGAATGGCCGCCACCGTGCCTCCGATGTACCCAGCTCCCCCCGTCACCAGGATCTTCAATGCGCGCTCCTCCGTAACATTTTGAGCTGATTCCAGTCACTTTAACGCAGGATTACCGAACAGCCGTATCCGAACCCTCTGTGTAAAGGTCCGACAATGATTTTACAAAGTGCCGGATGGCAGAGCGGCAGCGAAAGAGTTATTCTGTGCGAACCACCTTTTTAGAGTTTTAGGGTTCAATAAACGAATGGTGGTGATGCAGCGTCCATAAAAAGAATGACCCAATGGAGACTGCCGGTGGCCGCAAAGTTGTAGCGACACGACACCCCCATGATGTGCTAAAAGTAACCGTAGTCGGTAACCTCCCGCGCATTTTTGGTAATTCCTCGCACCTACTGCTTGCCGGATGAGTGGGAGCAATCTCCAAAGGGGCTTACATTTTGGTCCCCCAAATGCACACGGAAGAAACTTGCGCCGGGCGGATAGCCACGGAACCACAGAATCTCAAAAAGCTGGGAAATAAACAGGCTATGGCGACGAACAATTATCCTTACCCCCAATCCGCCACGTTTGGTCTGCTGCCGGAGCCCGAAGGACGCATGGGCTGCTTCGGCGCCAGCATGGTCATCAACATCATGGTCGCGGGACTGGCTCTGCTGCTGACCATCGCGCAGGTGCATCAGGCCCACGAGCAGCATAAGTACATCACGGAACTGGTGTTTCCTGTCGAGCAGCCGAAGCCGGTGGTCATGCCGGTGCCGAAGGTGCGCGTGATACCTCCTCCGCCGGCAGTGAACCACGAGGCTCCCAAAATCGTGCTGCCGAAGCCGCAGCCGGAGCCGCCAAAGATCGCAGAGGTGAAGATGCCCACCCCGGTGCTGCCGAAGGTGGAAGCTGCGCCTCCCAAGCGCTTCACCCCTCCTCCCCAGCCGAAGCTGGGCCTCTTCAAGAGCGAAACCCCAACCACGGTGGCGAACAACATGTCCCACCCCACCGTGAAGGCCGGTGGTTTTGGCGATCCGAACGGCGTAAAGCCAAATCCGAACGCGAATGCCAATCGTGCGGCGAACATCGCGGCCGTCGGTGACTTCAATGCAGCTCCGGGCACGGGTCCCACAGGCGCCGGTCAGGCGCGCGCCGGATCGGTGCATGGCGTTGAGTTTGGTTCAGGCGTAGCCAACGGCGTTCCCGGCGGACATGACCGCGGCACCATTGCCTCGGCTGGATTCGGCGACGGCGTTGTCGGCGGCACCGGAAAGCCGGGCAGCCATGGCACGGTCGCGAAAGCGGATTTCGGCAACGATCCCTACGGCACCGCACCGGCGCGTCCCGTCCGGCAGGAAGTTCCCGCCAGCACCCCCATTGTCGTGCTCTCGAAGCCCTTGCCGGAGTACACCGCGGAGGCTCGCCAGCTGCGCATTGAGGGCGATGTCACGCTGAAAGTCCGCTTCCTGGCCACCGGTCAGGTTGAGGTGCTCGGGGTCATCAGCGGTCTCGGCCACGGGCTCGACGAACGCGCGAAGATCGCTGCCGAGCGTATTCGCTTTAAGCCGGCGACCGCCAATGGTCACCCCGTGGATCAGGTGAGTATCATCCACGTCACTTTCCAGATGGCGTGATCCCGGAACACAATGCCGCAGCGGGGAAATTGCGCTGACCGCGCGGCAGGATTTGAGCACAAGTGCACTTGCAGGTTGAAAGTCAGGAGTTCCCAATGTTTCGTAAGTTAATGATGCTGGGCATTGCTTTGCTGCTTGCCGTCCCTGCCTCCCAGGCCAAACAGCACCCGCCCCGGCAAGTCTTTCCGCTGCATCCGTTGACGCCTCAACAGCAGCAGCTTGTGCAGCAGTCGATGGCTCACGAGAAGACCATCATCCGTCAGATCGAGAAGAGCACTCCGGTCGTTCAGACGTACATCCAGAACATGAAGCCTGACCCGCACCTGTACCAGGTGCCCGTTTCGGATCAGTTCATGATCGGACGCGTCGACTTCGGCAAGGCCTTTGTGGCTGACGAATACGCCATGCGCGAGTCGCATACGCACTTCTTCGGCGGCTCTCTCCGCTTTATATCCGAACTGACCAAGGCCTTCCACCTCGAAAACTCGCCAACCGGATTCATGGCGATGATGTTCATCGATCCTACCGCTTACGACATGCAGCACTACAATTTTCAGTTCGTGCGGCGGGAGTTTCTGGGCACGGTGCGCACCTGGGTGTTCGATGTCCAGCCCAAAGAGAGGGGCATAGGCCGCTTTATTGGGCGCATCTGGATTGAAGATCAGGATGGAAACATCGTCCGCTTCAACGGCACCTACATCAACAGTTCCAACGAAGAGTCGACGCATTATTTCCACTTTGACAGCTGGCGCATGAACATGCAGGCCGGACTGTGGGCTCCTGCGGGTGTCTACATCGAGGACACGGTGCACAACGCCGCCGGCCATGCGCAGAGTTTCCGCGGCCAGACCCTGTATTGGGGCTATTCGCTCAAGCTGCCCGTCAGCGAGACCGATTCAGAGTCGATCGAGGTGGAAAACGCTGAGGACCAGAGCGAGAATTCCGCCGATGTCAGTCCGCTGCAGGCCGAGCGTGCATGGATCTCCCAGGCAGAGAACAACGTCCTCGACCGTCTGACCCAGGCAGGCCTGGTCGCCCCGGTCAGCGACTACGACAAGCTCCTGGAGACCGTCACCAACAACATCATCATCAGCGACAACCTCCAGCTGCCCGGTGAGATTCATTGCCGCGTCATTCTGACGCAGCCGCTGGAATCGCTCGCCGTCGGCAATACCATCCTGCTCAGCAAAGGCCTGATCGACGTGCTGCCTAACGAGGAATCGCTGGCCGCCGTGCTCTCGTTCCAGCTGGCGCACATCGCGCTGGGCCACCACATCGATACGCGCTACGCCTTTAACGACCGCCTGCTCTTCCCGGATTCGGCCAGCTTCCAGCGTATTGAGATGAACCACTCGCTCGCCGATGATCAGGATGCCGTGAAGAAGGCCGTTGACATTTTCCAGCATTCCTACCTGAAGGACAAGGCTGCCGGGGTGGGGCTGTTCTTTGAACAGCTTGAAGAGCGCGAGAAGTATCTGCCTGCCCTCTTCACGCCGCGCCTCGGGGATCCGATCATGCGTCCCGATGGCCAGCCGTGGTTGGCTGCCCTGCAGCAGGGTGCGCCCAAGCTGGATATGGATAACATGCAGCAGATTGCCGCTCTTCCGCTCAACAGCCGGCTCAAGGTCGATCCCTGGGACGACAAGGTGACCCAGCTCCATTTCACCAACCCGGTCCTGCTGAACGCTCGCGACAAGATGCCGCTGGAAATTACCCCGGTGTACTACAAGCTGCAGCGGTTCCAGGAACCCTCGGCCGCTCCGGCGAATGCTGCGCCGGCTGCCGGGAACTCGACGCCTCCGCCGTCTGCCGACTCTGGCCAGTCGCAGCCGTCGGCAAGCGCTCAGTCGCAGACTCAGCCTCCGCCGCAGCAGTAAGGCGGAGCATATTTGGGCGGGATCGACACAGAGGGTTCCGATAAAAAGTGACCCTCAGCGCATCCCGCTCGCAAGCAGCGGGTTTTATGAAGCGGGCACAATGCCACCATGTTGCGCTCGCAGCTTTGTTATCGGAGATCAGAACGTGAAGAAATTCATCGGCCTTATGGTTCTGTCGCTTGTTCCCGCAGTTCTCTTTGCACAGAGTCCCCGGTCCGCAACAGGCGGCGAGGCCAAGATGCTGGCCGGAGGCGAGTTCTCCATCTACAACCCGGACTGGGGCTGCGCGAGCAATATTGTCTTCAATTGTTCTAACGAACTGGTCGGTCCCACAGCCTTCTTCGATTTCAACTGGAATCGAAGGATCGGTGCAGAGGGGGATGCGCACTGGCTGATCTGGCATGGCCCCCAGGGCCAGAAGGAGTCCAGCTATCTGCTCGGCCCCCGCTATCGACTTTGGCAGAGCGAACGATTCGGCTTCAGTGGAAGGCTCGGCCTGGGCGGGGAGTGGCTGCAGAC
>DATGJK010000162.1:0-19389 GCA_035295245.1 Acidobacteriaceae bacterium | reverse complement strand
CCGGGCCACGGAGCGCTCAACGCTCTCTGAGACGTATCTGAATTTCTCCGACCTCCTGGCCTCCGAAGGCCGCACGGACGAGGCGCGCGAATGGGCGCGCAAAGTGCTGGAGAAGGCTCCCGCCATGCCGAGCTATCAGCGGCGCCGTGAGCGCCCCTGGTTTCGCGAGGCAAAGAAACGCCTCCGTCGGTTGACCTAGATTGGGAAGAAGCTGCGACCGCACGATGCACTGTCATTGGGATACAGCTGCAGGCAGCGCGGCACTCGCCGATCACGCGCAAGTGTGGTGCTCCTATAATGGGCGCGTACCACGATGCAATTGATCCCGGCATCGGGGCACGCGTTGCATGATGGTTCCCGGATCCTGCTGATCAGATTTATTTCCAGACGCACACATGAACATCGGGCAACAACTCGACACCGCGATCGACCGAGGCCTCTCGGTGTGCGCCGCGATCAGCAGCAGCCTGACAAGCGCGCGGCGCAATACCATACTGCGGGTGTACGCTGGTCTTCTTCTGATCATGGTGATGTGCGTTTCAGCTCCATGCCAGCGACCCGCCGCATCCGCCAGCATCACCGGGCGCGTTCTCGACTCCAGCGGCCAGCCCGTTGCGGGGGCTGCCGTCCTCCTCAGTGGAACCGCATCCGAGCGCACCACTTCTGATTCCACCGGCGCTTTTCAATTTGCCGGACTTGCGCCCGGTCGCTACAGTCTGACCACTGATACGTCCGCTACTTCGATCGATGTTGCTCCCGGCGCAATCGCTCGCATTGAACTGCACCCAGGCAGCAAGCCTGCCGGTGACCGCGACTCTTCCGCCGCGCTCACCCAGGCCATGCAATTCGCTGACGATCCTCATTTCACCATCGCCGGCATCACCGACTGGACGGCAGCCGGCGGCCATGGATCCGACGCGAATCTGCGCACGAGTGAGGCGCTGAATCGGGAATCGCTGCAACTGCAGCCGGATCACCCGCAATCCGCCAGGTGTCCTGACGATGAAGCTGCTCTTCGCGCTGACGCCTCCAGCCACCCAGCCAGTTTCGACGCCAGCCACTGCCTGGGCATCTTCGATCTCCGGACCGGCAAATACGCAGAGGCAGCAAAAAACCTGGATGCCGCCTGGCGACTGCATCCTTCCGATGCCGCCAATGAGTATGCCCTCGCAGAAGCCTGCGAAAAGGCCGGCGATATGACCCGAGCCCGTGAGCACTTCCAAAAATTGTCAGCGCGCCAGGGCAGTGCCGGCCTTCACCGTCTCGCTGGCAGCGTGGACGAAACCCTCGGCGATCCGGTGGCCGCCGTCAATGAGTTCGCGCAGGCGGTGCGCATCGATCCCAGCGAGCAGAACTACTTCGCCTGGGGCTCCGAACTTCTCTACCATCGCGCCGTCTTGCAGGCCCGTGATGTTTTTGCGGAGGGAGTCAAAGCGTGGCCAAAATCTGCGCGCATGCTCACGGCGCTCGGAGCCGCACTCTTTGCCGGCGCGCTCTACGACGACGCCGCGGAGCGCCTCTGCCAGGCCGCCGATCTCGACCCGAACAATCCCGAACCTTATCTCTTTATGGGACGGATAGAGGTTGCCGCGCCCCGTGCCCTTCCGTGCGTCGCGCAAAAGCTCGCGGACTTTCACCGGCGGGAACCGGGGAACGCTCTCGCCGACTATTACTATGCGATGTCGCTCTGGAAAGAACAGCCTTCTGTATCCGACTCCCCGGTCCGGGACCAGGTCGCCGGCTTGCTCCATGAAGCCATCAAGGCTGATCCGCGTTGCGCCGAAGCATGGCTCGAATTAGGCAACTTGCAAGCGCAGTCCGGCAACTACGCTTCCGCGATTCCGCTCTACACAAAAGCGATTGACAGCGACCCACAGCTAACCCAAGCGTATTATCGGCTCGGCGTCGCGTATGACCGAACCGGTGAGCGCGACAAAGCGCGCGAAGCCTTTGCGGAGCACGACCGCATCGAGAAAGCGCAGGCCGATCAGGTCGACAGGCAACGTCGGGCAATCAAGCAATTCGTCGTTTCTTCTGCCGGCACTACCCCGCCTGGTGAAAGCCCGCAACACTGATCTGCGCATTGCCTCATCACGCCGCTACGTAGCCGGTGGAATATAGGTTGCGACGATCCCCTCGCCTTCACGAATCGTCAGAAAGCGGTTGGCCGGAACGTTTGTGAAGCGCTCGATCTTCTGGGTCGTCGGCCACTTCACTTCGAGCCAGTCCGCGGCTTCCGCTTTGCCGAGTCCAAAGTGCAGCCGCAGATCGCTCTGCGACATCACGCTGGTTCCGCTGTGCACCTCGTCCATCTGCACGTGCTTGCCCGTGCCCACCCGCACCCGCGCGCCAATGGCCGTGCGATTGCACTTCGTCCCAATCAGCTTCAGAGTGATCCAGTTCTCCCTGGTCCCCACGTTGTGCAGCAACGACGGCCTGTCGTTCATGTTCAGGACGAGGATGTCCATACCGCCGTCGTTGTCGAAATCGCCGAAGGCCGCGCCGCGGCTGGAGAAACGCTCCGCAATGCCAGGCCCCATCTGCGCCGATACGTCCTCGAAGCGTCCATTTCCTGTGTTGCGGTACACGAGACGCGGGTTCCTGAACGTTTCACCGAAGTTATATTTGTCCACTTCTGGATATACGTGGCCGTTAACCTGGACGATATCTTTCCATCCATCGTTGTCATAGTCGATGAAGCCGCAGCCCCACGCCACATAACTGCTGTTAATCCCCACTCCGGCGCTAAACGACACCTCGCTAAACGTGCCGTCACCGTTATTGTGATACAGATCCGATGTATCATCGGCGAAATTCGTCTTGAAGATGTCGAACCATCCATCGCAGTCGTAGTCCGCGACTCCAATGCCCATCCCGGCCTGCTCGTGACCATCGGCGTTGTACGCGCAGCCTGACATGACCGCGACGTCGGTAAAGGTTCCGTTGTGGTTGTTCTGCAGCAGCATGCCTGGCTCGGAGTCCACTGCAATATAGATATCCGGCCAGCCATCGTTGTCGAAGTCATACGACACGGCCGTGATCGAATACCGCGGCCCGGGCTTTAGTATGCCAGCTTTTTCGGTCACGTCGGTGAATGTTCCGTCACCATTATTGTGATACAGCAGGTTGGTATCGCCAGGCAGCCCGCGTGGTCCGCACATCGTCGGAATTCCCTTCCATTGACACATCGCTGTAACTGCCGGGGGAAATGGCCGATCCGGATCGAGCTTGACAAAGTTACAGACAAACAGATCAAGATGCCCATCACGGTCATAATCCAGAAACGTGCAGCCTGTCCCCCACCGTCCACGTTCCTGATATAAGCCTGCCTTCCTTGTTACGTCGGTGAACGTGCCGTCGCCATTGTTGTGAAACAGGATGTTATGTCCCCAGAAGGTGCAGAATAAGTCGTCGCATCCGTCGTTGTCATAGTCGCCGACGCAAACACCAGTCTGCCAGCCGCTTCGCCCCAGCCCCGATTTCTCGGTCACATCGGTGAAGGTTCCATCGCGGTTGTTTCGGTAAAGATGCGTGGTCGGCGCCTGCCCCGCCGGCCAGTGCGCGTCGAGCCGGCTTCCATTGGTGAGGTAGATATCGAGCCAGCCGTCATTGTCGTAATCAAAGAAAGCGATCCCGCTCCCCTTCGTCTCGACAATGATCCGCTTGTGATCGACGCCGCCCCAGACGTTCGGCGCCGTCAACCCTGCTTTCTCGGCAATATCAATAAATTGCACGGGCGACTGCGGTGCCGCCGGTTTCGCTTCAGCCTGTAACAGCGATCCGCCTCCCCACTTCCAGACGGGAGTGGTGAGCACGTCGAGCAGCGCGCCGCCCAACAGAGCCGAGGAACCCAGAAAGCGCCGCCGCGGCAGGATCATAGGGTGGGCCGATTATAAAAATCGTGATTTCCTGTGTAAAGCATTACGAAGACGACGCGCCAGTGGACAGGATGCTCGCTGCTCTCTCTCATGGCGCAGATTGCAGCATTTGGATTGCCTGTCTGGCTGCGCTGTTCTCCGGCTGCAGGCGCAGTAAGGCGTATAGAATCTCTCTCGCCCGCGCCGTCTCATTCTGCACTACATAGAGCCGTGCCAAATTGAGATAGGACTGATCAAATTCCGGCGCCGCCTTCACTGCGGCTTTGAATTCGTTCTCCGCTTCAGCCAGCTTCTGCTCGCGCGCAAGCAGCACGCCGAGATTGTTGAGCGCTTCGGCATAATTCGGGCGAATTTCCACGGCGCGGCGCAGGTACTGCTCCGCCCGATCCTGCTCCTGCTGCTGCGCATAGAGCATACCCAAACTAAAATTCGTCTCCGCATCGTCCCGCTGCAGCGCCAGCGCCTGGTTCAGATAGTGTTCGGCGCGATCCCAGGCATGCTCACGCCTGAAGACATTCCCCAAATTCAACATTGCGACCGCATAGTTAGGCCGCAGCTCGATGGCCCGCTGAAAATCTGCAATCGCTTCGCCGTTCGCCCCCTGCTGCGCGGCAACCATGCCGAGATTGTTCCAGGCTTCGGGATATCCGGGCCGCAGCTTCAGCGTAGTCTCCAAATATTTCCTCGCCTGTGCGGGATCATTCCTGCGCAGACTCAGCGTGCCCAGGTTATACCACGCGTCCGCATCGTCCGGTCGCGCTGCTATCACTTGCTCAAAATTCTTCGCGGCCTGCTCCAGGTAACCGTGCTGCACCATGGCCACGCCGAAGGTGAACGCGTTGCGCTCAAACGAATCCTGCACCAGCACCCCTGGAAATGGCAGCGCTTTCCGCCTCCGCTCCTCGTCAGTGACGGGAATGGATGCAGCGTGCCTGCTCACAGCAAGCGGATCCACGGGCCCATTCAGGACCATCACGATCTTTCCTTCGCTGTCGATCAGGAACGAAGTCGGCAGCGGCAGGTCGCGGTGCCTGTCGAACAAATGCCGATAGACCAGGTTGTAAATCCCGGCCACTTCGTCGGTAGCAAAGACTTGCGGAAAGGCCAGTGTCTTCGCCCGCTCGCGCCCCTTCTGCGCCGAATCGCTGCCATCAAGATTCATGCCCAGCAGTTCGATCCCGCTCGCCGGGAGATTCGCCGCATTGCGCTGCAGATGATCGAGTTCCTGCGTCGATAGCGGTGAATCACTTGACCAGCACATCATCAGCAGCGGCTTTCCCCTGAATGAGTCCAGGGTGCGCATCTTGCCCCCAATATCAGGCAGAGAAAACGAAGGCGCCTGCAGCGGCTCGATCAGCCACGTTTCTGTCTGCGCCGGCAGTTGTTCAGGCACGGCATAGTGGCTGGCTCCATTCCATTCCACCGGCGGCGCCGCAAACAGCCTGGCCGAAAACGTAGCTGCTCCTTCTTCGATCTCGACGCGGTGATTGCGTGGCAGAGCCTCGAAAACTTGTTCCTGTCCGCTGGGCCAACGGATTGTCGCCCGCGCGTCGCCCTGCGTCGCTCCCAGGCCGAAGAACAGCTCCTTCGCATGCTGCGCCAGAAATCCCGAGCCTGCCTGGAGAAAGCGCGTCTGCCGCAGCGATCCGCACTCGAGCGTAACGGCAGCGCCAATTGCATCTCGATTGCCCTTCGTTCCTCGCAGCCGGATCGAAATGGCGTCGCCAATTTGCCGCATCGCGTTCCGCAGGATCCGGATCTGCGGCGCGTTCCGGCTCTTGAGCACAATCTCCAGCCGGCCGTCGTGATCCAAATCGGCCAGCGCAAAACTGCGGCAATCCTGTGGAAAGTCCAGCCCCGCCGGTCCCGAGATTTCCGCGAATGTTCCGTCTCCGTTGTTAGCAAACATCACATTCCGGGCGTAACCATGCCACGTTTGATCGGACCGAATGAGCTCGTTGATCGCATTCCACGCTCGCTCGTAGCCTGTGGACGCCGTCGCATCGTCGGGTGACTGCGCCACGACCTGGCGCCAGAAAAAGCTGGCCAGATCGTTACGATCTTTTCCGGAAATGTATCCGTTCGCCACATACAGATCAGGAAATCCGTCGTGATCGAAGTCCCAGAAGTCGGACGACCATGACCATCGTCCCATCTCCACGCCCGCGGTCTCACCCACGTTCGCGAAAGTGCCGTCTCCTTGGTTCCGGTACAGCGCATTGCCGCGCGCGTGCCTGCGGTAGAGCGCGCGGATGTTCTCCGGCGCTTCGGCGTGAAACTGTTTTTGCCCGGCGACCCGTTGTCCGGCGGCCTCCCACATGCTTGGCACGTAGATGTCCTGCTGCCCGTCATTGTCGAAGTCCTGCCAGCAGCAGCTCATGCCGGCGCCGACCTCCTCGACCTTCGCGGCTACTGAGACATCGGTAAACGTTCCATCTCCGTTATTGCGGTAGAGCTGGCTGCTGCCGAAGTCGTTGGCTATAAACAAATCCGGTTTGCCGCTCGCGCCTGCCTGCCCCCATGCGCACGCAAAACTGTAACGGTTATTCTGCGCGCTGAGGCCGGCCTTTTCTGTCGCTTCCACAAACAGATGTCCGCCCTCGTTGTGAAACAGGCAATTCGGAGGGCCGTTGCGCGCGTCGTAGTACGGAACCGGATAATGGTACTGGTCCAGCCCTAGATAGTACTGGTAGGTGCACAAATACAGATCGAGCCGCCCGTCTCCGTCATAATCGGCGGCAGCGGCATGCGTAAAGGTGCCCTCGGCCGCGCGCGCGAATCGGAACGCATCGCGCTTGAGCGCGAAGGTGCCATCACCCCGGTTCACGAAGAGCAGTGGCCCGGTCCCGCACACCAGCAGCAAATCCTGCAGCCCGCGATTGTCGAAGTCCACGAAGAGCGCGCACGCGGTGTTGTCCAGCACACCGACGCCTGCCCTGGCGGTCACGTCCTCAAAGGTGCCGTCTCCCCGATTGCGGTATAGCCGGTTCGGCAGTCCCGCTGGCTGACACACATACAGATCGTCCAAGCCGTCGCCGTCGAAGTCCCCTGCCGCCACGCCGTTGTTACCGTAAACGTCAAGAGCCACCGCCCCATCGAGCACGGTTCGCCAGTAGTCCGCGCCGAAAAGCATCTGCGCTTTCCAGGATTCCGTTTCCCCCAGCGCCTGCGCCGTCACATCCACAAACGCCGGCTGCTGCATCACGCTGACAGTTTCTTCACGAGCCAGCCAGCGCTGCGCCATCCAGCCCCGCGCTTCAGAACGCCACTCGATCTCCCATGAGCCGACGCGTTCCTCGCGCTGCCCATCCGCCCGCAAGCCGACGATGTCGTAACGTATGTCGGTCCTCACCGTGATCGGCGACTCGGCAGTTTGTTCGATCCCGTAGACCTCAAATTCCGCCGTGTCGACGCGGCGCACTTCGCCCATCCACTGCGCAACATGATCCAGAAATGCGTCTCGCCCAAGGGCCCTCGGCTCAGCAAATTTCCGCTTGACTACAGTCACACCAAAGGCGGAGCGCAGCGTCCTCTGCTTGCGTACGACGAAATCCGGCGCCTTGATCTCCGCGTCCACCAACCCGGCGAGGACCGACCGCGCATCCCCCGATGCACGAAGGGCCTGCCCCCATTGCCGTAAAGCCGCTTCAATTTCTGCGGCAAATTTTTCGGTGAGATAGCCATCCAGACCCGGCTCGACCAGTCGCAACACGGAATCAAGCGGCGACTCCTGCGGATAATGAGGACGCAGCCGTACCTCCCCGAAGGCCGAATCTGTGGCCCACTCGGGGAGTGCACCCAGAGTCCATAACCGGCGGAATCCCGCCAGTGGAGCCGGCCGCAGAAGCAATGGAGCCAGCCCCATACCCTTCAACATGTTTCTGCGGGAAAGGTCCTGTCGCTTCTTCCCTGGGGGTTGGGTCATCACGGAGGAGAATGGCGGCATGATATCACCCGGTTGCGCGTCCGGCCCAATGCCGAACGCCCGCCCGCACCACTGCCCGAACGCTGTTCGACAGAACTTTCTCCCAGACCGCAAGCGAAATGTTTCGGTTCCGGAGCCCCGAACCAGCGCAGGACACACATCTGCAACTTTCGGTTGACAACTCCAAAGCGGATGCTCTACAGTCGCGGACCAAACATGAGATGTGGGCTGAAGCCCTCCAAAATGTAACGGCTTTCATCGGGCTACAGTCCCACTCGTCGCGCATAGATCGGGCGGCGAGATAAGCAAACAAGGTCCGAGTAGCGTCCCCAGGGTTCAGAAAAATTTCGGGAGGTATCAGGATGCGCCGTAACAGGAAAGCTGCGTCTATCTTTTGGGTTCTCAACTGCACCATCATCGCCTGCTGCTGCCTCCTGCCGAGCCGAGCGGCATTGGCGCAGGTCGATGAGAGCTCCATCACCGGAACTGTGACCGACACCAGCGGCGCCGTCGTTCCGAACGCCGACGTGACCCTCCTGAACACCGATCAGGGCATCACGCTGCAAACGCGCACCGGCTCGTCGGGCTCCTACACATTTTCGCCGGTGCGTGCCGGCCACTACACCATCACAGCCACGGCCCAGGGGTTTTCCAAGACCACGCAGTCCAACCTGACGGTCCTGGTAGCTACGCCGTTGACGGTCAACATCCAGCTGAAGGTCGGCTCTGCCGCGGAAACCGTACGGGTCACCGAAGCGCCTCCGCTGCTGCAAACCGAAGAAGCCTCGACAGGCCAGGTGATCGGCAGTGAGGAAGTGCCCAATCTGCCTCTCAATGGTCGCAACTTCACCTTCCTGGCGCAGCTCGGGGCGGGCATGCAGAGCCCCCAGGCGGATACGCGCGGCAACGCCGCCAGCGGCGCATTCTCCGCCAATGGCGAGCGCCCGGCCCAGAATAACTACCTGCTCGATGGAATCGACAACAACTCCGATAACGTCGACTTCCTCAACGGAACCAACTACGTCATCCTGCCCCCGCCCGACGCGATCCAGGAATTCAAGGTGCAAACTGGCGACTACAGCGCGGAACTGGGCCGGGCGGCCGGCGCGGTGCTGAACGCCACTGTCAAATCCGGCACCAACTCGCTCCACGGCGATGTATTTGAGTTCTTCCGCAACGACAAGCTCGACGCTGCCAACTGGTTCGAGGACAACTCTACACATCCGGTAAAGGGCGAATATCGCTTCAACCAGTTCGGAGGAACCATCGGCGGTCCGATCGTCAGAAACAAAATCTTCTTCTTCGGCGATTACCAGGGAACACGCCGCGTGCAGGGTACGTCGGCTACAGCGGCTGTACCGACCCTGAACGAACGAAACAGCAAATTTCAGAACCTCCAGGACATCCTGATCCAGCAGGCCGGAGCCGCCAGAACGGATATTCTGGGCCGCAGCATTCAACGCGGCACGATCCTCGATCCGGCGACAACGCGGTTTGTGGCGAAGGGGGCCGTCGACCCCGTTTCGGGATTAGTGAACAACTCCGGCGATGGCTACGTGCGCGATCCTTTCAGCACCGTGTGCGGACCGGGAACAAAGAACTTTACTCTGGCGGCTTGCCCCGACCTCAACAACCTTCCTGCAGGTCGCATCGATCAGAATGCGGTGAAACTGCTGAATCTGTTCCCTGAGCCGAATGCCGGTCTCGCGACCTACCAGACCAGCCCGGCTCTCTACGAGCATGCGAATCAGTTCGACACGCGCGAGGACTTCAACCCCAATCAGGGAAACCAGGTCTTCGCCCGCTTCAGTTATTCCGATGACCCGATTTTCATTCCGGGACCCTTCAAGGGGATCGCTGATGGCGGAGCGTTCCAGCAGGGAGTCCAGACCGCAAAGTCGGCGCAGATGGTGGCGGCCTACACGCACGTCTTCAGCCCAAGTGTTGTGAACCAGGCTCGAGCGGGTTTTGCGCACCTCCATACGACGCGTTTTGGACCGGAAGGCAGCGTAATGGGCATTCCCGCGCAGTACGGAATTCTGGGTATTCCTCAGGTGGCCGAAAACGGCGGCCTGCCGGCGATCGCCATCACGAATCTGCAAACTCTGGGCAGCAACCAGTTCCTGCCCTCCGATGAAGCCACGGCCACTCTCCAGCTCACCGACGACTTCACCCGGATTTACGGCAAGCACAGCTTCAAGATGGGCATCGAATTCCAGAACGCGAAGTTCTCGACGCTGCAGCCGGCAACTTCGCATGGGCTGTTTAACTACAGCGGTACGTACACCGATATTCCCAATCAGGGGGCGACGACAGGCGGCCTCGCCCAGTTCCTGCTGCCTCCCGCTGCCGCGCCGGCGACGATCAGCGGAAATCCGAATCCGAACGGCTACGGCTATTCCGGCGGGTCGAACAGCGTTTCGGCTTCGAACATCAACAAGACCTACGACGAGAAGAAGTACCTGGCTGCCTACTTCCAGGACGACTGGAAGATAACGCCGAAGCTGACGCTGAACCTCGGGGTTCGCTACGACTACTTCGGCCCGATCAACGAGACGAATGGCGGACAGGCCAACTTCGTCCCCAACCCATTGCCCGCAAACGCGCTGGGCGCTCCGACGTTCCTGGTGCCGGCCAGCGGAAAAGATAACCGGACGCTTTCCACCAACGCCACCTGCCTCGGAACGGGCTGCTACGGGCTCGTCGATCTTCTCGCGGCCGACGGCATTACCCTGGAGGAAACAAATCGCTACGGACAGGGACTGCTGAAGACGCAAAAGGCCAACTTCGCCCCACGGCTCGGCATGGAATACCAGATCACTTCCAAACTGGTCGGGCGCGGTGGCTTTGGGATCTTCTACAACTCGTTTGAAAACCAGGGATACGGCCCAAATATCGGCGAGAATTATCCCTTCGTGTTCAACTTCGGATACGGCGTCACGGCGAATCCTTCGGATCCGCACGCCGGCATCGTTTCCCAGGTTGCGCCCGTCAGTTACAACACTGCATTCCAGGGCTGCCCAACAGCCGGCCCGGGCGGTACCGCTACCGTCGAGTCTGGCTTCTCCTGTATCCCATTCAATCCAGCAGTGGTCAACGCCAAAGGTCTGGGATTGCAGGGGCTGCAGTTCAACTACCAGACTCCCCGGACGTATAGCGGCAATCTGACCTTCGAGTACTCCATCACCCCCTCGATGGCGGCAACCGCATCGTATGTGTACACCCACGATGCCGATCTGCAGCATGGAGTCGGCTATCAGAACGTGACGCAGATTCTGCCTGCGGGCATCACGACCGGTTCCGGATGCCCCTACGGCAACTTCGCCGTGGGAACCACTCCGGGCAAGTTAAGCTGTAAGCCGTTCCCGGATTTTGGCGGCGGCAGCTACCAGGCCACCGACGGCGTCAGTTCGTATCATGGCCTGCAAACCAAACTACAGGCACAAACCTCGCACGGCCTTGTGTTCCTGCTCACGTATACCTGGTCGAAGGCGATGAGCGATGCCGGCGACCTGCTCAACGGTACCGGCGCCGACACGCTCCGCGCCTATGCCGTCCCAGGCCTCGGCCCAATGTTCGACTACTCCTTGGCTGACTTCGATATCCGCAACGTGGTCCACTTCAGCGGTATCTACGACTTGCCGTTCGGAAAAGGGCGGCAATTCATGAACCACGGGGGTATAGCCAACCAGGTCCTGGGCGGCTGGTCCGGTGAATGGATCGTGACCTTGCAGGGCGGGCAGCCGCTCGGCTTTGGCTGCCACAGCGGCACGGCATCAGGCCTGGGCTGCAACGATATTCTCCTCCCAGGCAAGAGTCCACAGCTCGGAAAACACATCACAACGCTCGGTGGCTATCACGGACCTTTCTGGTTCGGAAATCAGGCGGCCTTTAGCCAACCCTGCCTGTTGGGCGGAGCTCCGGGAGCGCTTGCTCCGATTGCCGGATCTGCACCCAACTGCGTTCCGTTGAACGGTGCTGCGGCACTCGGCGACAAACGCGACCAGACTACCGGTCCGGGAATCCATAACTTCGACTTCGGGGTACACAAGATGTTCCCGTTCACCGAGCGGTACTCGCTTGAGTTCCGTTCGGAGTTCTTCAACATCTTCAACCATCCGAACTTCAATCAGCCGAACTTTGGCGGCAACGGCGTGGTGGCAGAACCCGGTTCGGGCGACTACACAGATCCGAAATTCGGAGCAATCGGATCCACGCGTACCAATTCGCGGCAGATCCAGTTTGCGATGAAGATGTATTACTGAGGGCTGTGTGAAGCAGTAGCGGGCCCACAGCAGATGAACTAAGATGGTCAACACCCCGGCGTGGCGCGGTGCCCTGCCGGGGTGTTCTTCTTGAAATGTCTTGTATGCAAGTGTCGGGAGACGGGTGTGAGGAGGAAGGTTCGGCTCGGGAGTGCGGTATCGCTGGCTTTATCCGCCTGCGCTGCACTCGTGTGGGCTCAGAGCACGCCTCAGCAGAAAGTTGATGCGGCGTATAGGTCTGCCGTGGCCGACTACGACGCAGGACGATATGCCGACGCCGCTCACCGCCTGGAGGCGGTCCTCCCCGCCGCCGCCAGGAGTTTTGGTGTACACGAGCTTCTCGGTCTGAGCTATGCCTCGCTCTCGCAGAACGGGGAAGCCCTGGGCGAGCTCCAGCTTGCCGTTCAGCTGAAGCCGGACTCGGCTGTCGCGCACACCAACCTGGGGGCGATTCTGCTGTCTTCGGGAAAACCGGATCCGGCAGCGGAGCAGTTCCGCAAAGCCCTGCAACTGGATCCCGCAAATTACGACGCCAACCATAACCTTGGAGAGTTGTACGTGAGATCCGGCCAGGTCGGGAAAGCGCAGCCGCTGCTCGCCAGAGCCTGGCGCGAAAAGCCCGCTGCATACGACAACGCCTACGATTTGGCCATGGCCGATTTCCTTCTTGCGCGTCTCGATGAGGCGCGGCAGGTCATCGGAGCCCTGATAAAAGAGAGGAACACCGGCGAGCTGCATAACCTGCTCGCCCAGGTCGACGAGAGACAAGGAAAGTTCATCGAGGCGGCGAACGAATACGAGACGGCGGCGCATCTGGATCCGACAGAGGATAACCTCTTTGACTGGGGCAGCGAAATGCTGCTGCATCGCACGGATGAGCCGGCAATCACCATCTTCCAGGATGCGACGCAACGTTATCCCAACTCGCCGCGACTGTACGTCGGTCTTGGACTAGCACTCTATGCGCGCGGCCGTAACGACGACGCGGTGAAGGCCCTGCTCCGCGCCGCCGACCTTGATCCTTCCGACCCGCGCTGCTATTTGTTTTTGTCGAAAGCCTACGACAACTCCCCCGCGCTCGCAGACTCGGTCAGGGAGCGCTTTCGCCGTTACGCCGAAGAGCAGCCGAACAATGCCCGCGCTCAATACTATTACGCGATCAGCCTCTGGAAGGCCAAACGAGCCGAGGGTTCTGCCGCAGATCTGGGTGCGGTCGAGTCCCTGCTGAAGAAATCGATCGCCCTCGACGACTCTTTCGCCGACGCACACTTGCAGCTCGGAAATCTTTTTGCAGACCGGCATGACTACGACGATTCCATTCCGCAGTACGAGCGCGCCCTCGCCCTCGATCCCACTCTTTCTGACGCACACTACCGCCTCGGCATGGACTACGTGCACGTGGGCAAGAAAGAAATGGCCCAGAAGGAACTGGCTGTTTATCAGCAGCTGCGGGCCCAACACCTGGCGCAGGTCGACAAAGAACGCGCTGACGTTCGCCAGTTTGTCTATTCAGCAAGACCGTCGAACGCATCAACGCCCTGAGTCATGAATCGCCTGATCCAATCCCTGCCGACACCGCTGGCCCTGAGCCGCAGCCGCCGCGAGTTTCTCCGCGACGCCGCCGGCCTCGTTGTCGGATCGACTCTCATGGGAGCCAGTCCGTTCCTGCGCGGCGAAGCGGTTCGCAAAAAGCGCAAGGCCATCGTGATCACCTTCGGCGGCGGCGCGCGCGATCAGGAAACCTTCGCACCCGAAGGTCAGGAAAATATTCCTCATCTCCTGCACGACCTGATCCCGCAGTCCAGCTTCTTCTCGCATGTCACGAACCGCGGCATCCTCGGCCATTACGTCGCCACGGCCAGCCTCGCGACCGGGGTTTACGAGACGCTGAACAACTTCGCCGCTGTCCCGCCGCAGCACCCCACGGTATTCGAATATTTCCGCCGCGATCTCAAGCGCCCCGCCAGCGACACTTGGGTTGTGGCGCCCAGCAACGGCTTCAACCGTATCGGCGAGAGCGATTGCCGCTCCTACGGAGCCGGCGCGAACGTCATCCTGCCGAAGCACCTGCTCGCAGCCACTCGGCCCGGAGGCGTCAACCTCGACCATCTCCTTCAGGACAACTACGAGAATCCCCTCTACACTCCACAGCTGGGCGGTGGCGAGTTCGAGTTGCAGCAGCTCGATCGCATCCTCCGCCTCTCAGTACAGGACTTCACCGCGCACGCGCGCACGCTCTCCAGCCCTGACGAGTTGTCGGTGTACATCGCCACTCGCCTGATGCAGGAGGAAGCTCCAAGCCTGCTGTGGATCACCATGCACGATATGGACGTCGCCCACTCCGGCGCGTATTCACTCTACATCGAAGGAATACGCCGTACCGATCGCCTCTGCGCCGATATGTGGCGCGCCGCGCAGGAGAACCCCGAATACGCCGGAAACACCACCATGTTCATCCTGCCCGACTTCGGACGCGATGGGGATTACGATGCCGGCGGCAATGGCTTCCAGCATCACCGCACGGGCGATGCTGCCAGCCGCACGACGTGGATGATGGCACTCGGCGCCGGCATCCGGCCCGGAGTCATCTACGATGACCCGATGCAGTCCATCGACCTCGTCCCCAGCCTCGGCGCGATCCTGGGCTTCTCAGCCGCGCAGAGCCAGGGAAAACCGGTCCGGGAGCTCGTCTGACCATGCAGCCCCGCGATCTCACCCCTGGGCAGTTTGCGGCATACCCACCGGAGGGTCGCTCCCTCGCCGTCGCCCACCTCAATATCCTCCGGCAACTTCCGCTGGCTCTGCTGCCCAGCGTGCTGCGCGAAGTGATCCAATACGATTACTTGTTTCCAGCCGAACGCTCCCTCATCGAAAAGCAACTATCCGCCATTGCCTCGATGAATCAGCAGCAACTCGCAGATTGTGTACATGGCTTTGCGGCGATCTCGCTGTCGCACGATCTGGAGGATTTCGACTGGATCAACCACCCTGCGCAATTTCTGGAACAGCAGTCTGCGTGGCTGTGGAGCACGCACCAGCTGGATGCATTTCACACCGCTGCCGATGACTACAGTTCCCATGTGGACCCACTCATCCGCGTGGATACACCGCCGATTGGTCGGCTTGGAATCGCGATCGTCGGCCAGGGTGTCTCCTCGTGGAACGAGCCGCTCTTCCGGAATCTCCGCGCCGAGGGCACGTTCTTCTACGGAATGAAGCCCGATAACGGACTCCGGCTTCTCCTCGACGCTGCAGCCCAGCGAGCAACGGCACACCCTGCGCCCTATGCGCATTGGTACATCGACGGAGGTGCTCCCGCCGACCACGTTCCTGCGCTGACCACGATTTCATTCAGCGCGCTCGAGCCCCTCCGCACCGGGCTGCTCAAAAAGATGCAAAGGCAAATCGAGCGCCCCGGCATGGGTCCGGAACAGCTCCGGACGTGGCTGGCGCAACTCACACCCGCGGAACTCGGCATCGCGGTCGCCGCCGATCCGGTCCTCGCCCGTTTCCAGGTCAGCCTTTTCACCGAGGCCTCCGGCACGCAAATCTTCAGCACCACGTTCGCGCAGTGGACGACCCGCGAGGTGCTGCGCCGCGCCCAGGCCCTCACCGTCATCGCACGCTTCGCTCCGCGGCAGCGTCAGCGGCCGATGAACGAGTTGATGTCCGCCGACACGGCGAGCCCCGAACTGGATTCCGCAGGCTCGCTTGTCGATGCCGATATGGCCGCGTGGTATCACTGGCTCAACCAGCAACGGCTTCCCGGCTACAAGCAGTCGTCCTTCATCGCATGGTTCGAGGATCACAACCAGGCTGTGGTGATCGGCCCCACCGTTCCACGCGGGGTTGTATCCGATTCCCCCCTCGATCTCAGCCAGTTGCTGGCGCTCGCTGCCGGATGAACTTACTTTCTTCGCGCCCAGGAACTCGCCCGTGAACCTTACGCGCCGCAGCTTTCTCGCCGGCAGCGCGGCCGTCGCTGGCTCGCACGCCATCGCGCCTCCCTTGCGGATTTCCGTGAGCCGGGACATTGCGGATCCCGCGTCGGGCTCCGAACAGGAACCCGGCCGGATCGTCATTCCGTCCACGATGCCGATGGGCTCCGGCGCGCCCCTGGGAGGCATTGGAACGGGCTTCGTCGAAATCCGCCCTGACGGCTGCTTCCATGAGTGGCAGATCTTCAATGCCGGGCCCTGGGCGCAGCACGTGCCCTCTACGACCGCTCCACCCGCTACCGGACCGCAATACCTGCGCCTGATGATCCGCGTCGGCGCTGGCTCGGATCGCCCACCGCAGCTCCGCCGCCTGTATTTGCGCTCCGACGAGAACAATCTCTACACATTGCCGTTCGCACAGGACGTCGAGGGCATCGACTATCTGGCGAGTTTCCCGGTCACCGGCCTCGAATACCATGACGCTTCCCTTCCGGTCCGCGTCTCCTCTGAAATTTTCTCTCCCTTCGTCCCCGGCAAAGCCCGTGACTCTGCAACGCCTGGCTTCCACGTTGTCTTCACTCTGAAGAACGCCAGCAACACACCAATCGAGGCCTCGATCGCGGGCTTCCTCGATAATCCGCTGGCGTCGGCTCTGCCCGACCGCCGCCTCACCAACACACTCGTGCAGGACCCAGGCTGCACGCGCCTTTTCCTCGATACCGCCGCCCACGCCGACTTCCCTTCCGGCATCGGGAATCTCTGTCTTTCTGTTGCGGGCGGGCAGTCCTCGTTCGTCACCGGCACCTTTCAGGAATACGCTGCGCCGGGCACCTGTCGTTGGCAAACGCCTCGTGTCAACTACATGCTCCTCAGCGTTCTGCAGGAGTATCTCGCCTCCGGCGCGCTTCCCAACGCCGCAGCGAGTCAGGACCCCAGCACATCTCTGCCGTCCGCGTCCGATCTCGAAGGACTTTCGCCCGAGGCCGCTCGCCACCTCATCGAAAGCCTTAGCTCCGACGCGCTCCTCCGCCGTGTTTTCACCGATGCGCGCCTGGCCGCGCCCGAAGGCGGAGCCACAGACAAGGAACTTCTGCAGGAAGTCCGCCACAACCTGATCGGCAGCGACGGCAAGCCGCGCCTCACGTGGGGAACCGGGGCACTCGCCTCATCGGTTCGCCTCGCGCCTGGCGCCCACGCCGAAATCTGTTTCACGCTGAGTTGGTACTTCCCGCATCACCTTACCGCCGAAAAGCGCGAGATGGGTCACATGTACAGCGCGTGGTACCAAAACGCGCTCGACGTGAATCGGTATCTCACCTACAATTACGCAGCACATCGCACAGCGACCTTTGCCTTTGCCCGTGCATTGGCTGACACCTCGCTGGGCAGCCCTTTGGCTTTCGCCTGGTCCAGCCAGCTCTCCAGCCTGATCAGCAACACCTGGTGGACACGAGACGGCAGTTATGCCATCTGGGAAGGCCTCGGCTGCTGCGGTCTTTCCACCACGGACGTGGATTACCAGGGCAGCTTTCCGACGGTTGCGCTCTTTCCGGAGCTGAAGCTCTCGCAAATGCTGCAGACGATTCAGCACCAGAACGAGCAGGGCCAGGTGCCGCACAACTATCCCGGCGACGTCTCCCGTGTCGATGACGGCTTCGCTCGCGTCGATCTCAATCCGCAGTTCGTCATGATGGTTTGGCGGGATTATGTGTGGACCGGCGATCGCCAGTACATCGAGAAGATGGCTCCGCACGTGATCCGCGCGATGAATTTCACCCAGTCGCTCGACGCGAACGGCGACGGCCTTCCTGACCGCCAGACCGCGATCCAAAGCTACGACCAGTGGCGCATGCGCGGCACGCCCTCTTACGTCGCGTCGCTCTGGATTGGCGCGCTGAAGGCGGCGATCCCCATCGCTACCGAACTCGGCATGCACGACCAGGCTCAGCGCTGGACCGGCACGCTGCAGGCCGCCTCCGCCAGCTTCGACCGCATGCTCTTCAATGGCGAGTATTACAGCCTCTGGGTCGACGGCGCTCTGCGCAGCGAGCTTTGTATGACGGACCAGCTTTCGGGGGAATGGTTCACGCGGATGATCGGCCTGCCGGCGACCATCTCCGCAGCGAACCTGGCCCGTGCCATCGACAACATTTTCCGCAACAACTTCAATCCCGAATTCGGACTGCATAACGCGACCGCGCCCCGGCGTGGTCCGGAACTCCTGGCATTGAACAATCTGCAAGCCGGCGGTCTTTGGTCTGGAATTGAGTTCGCCTTTGCCTCATTCCTGATGGCCTCCGGCCGCTACGACGAAGGTGTGCGCGTCGTGGAGGCCGTTCATCGACGCTACCTGCGCGCCGGTCAGCCCTGGAACCATGTCGAGTGCGGAGGCCACTACTCCCGCGCCATGAGCAGCTGGGCTACGCTGCTGTCTGCCACTGGCTTCGTTCCGGATGTCTCGAGTGCGACCTTGACCCTTGTTCCCGCAGTGCCCGGCGACTTTCGTGCCCCGTGGGTGATGTCCTCCGGATTCGGAACCATCGCCCGCAGCGGCCGCGCGCTATCGCTCGGCTGCAGCTACGGAAAGCTCCAGGTCCGCTCCCTCCGCCTCGCCACCGTTCCGACCCGGATCCACATCTCCGGCGAAGCTCGCAAGTTCCGTGCCGCCACCGACGGAACGCTCACCCGTGTCACTTTTGATCAGCCTCTCACCCTGGCAGCGGATCAGGTGCTCGTCATCGAATAGCGTCCGCCATGGCCTCACCGGCAGACGCCCTATAATCTCCCCGTGACTGATCCTTTATCCGCGCTGCTCCTCCTCTCTGACCAGGAAAAGAACGCCCGCGGACTCACACATACTCCCCGCGAGATTCATCAGCAGCCGAACACCTGGGCCGTGACATTCCGCCAATTGCAGTCGATGGAATTCTCTCTGGCTGGAGTCCTTGCAGAGTGCGGCATTCATTCCGGATCGCCGAATCCACCTGACGTAATCCTCACCGGCGCCGGCACATCGGACTACATCGGACGGTGCCTCCAGGGCCTGTTGCAGAAGCACTGGCGCTGTAGTGTGCGCAGTCTTCCGAGCACCGATTTGCTCACCGGCCTTCCGGAGGCGATTCTTCCCAACCGGCCTTGCGTGCTCATTTCGTTTTCCCGGTCCGGCGACAGTTCAGAGGGCGTCGCCGTCCTTTCGCTGGCCGAGGACAAATTCCCGCAGCAAATTCGCAATATCGTGATCACGTGCAACCGGGCCGGCGCCATGGCGAACATGCGCGGTGTTTTTCCCATCGTGCTGGACGATGCCGTCAACGACCGCGGCCTGGCGATGACCAGTTCCTTCACGAACATGCTGGTCGCCGGTCAGTATCTGGCCTTCCTCG
>DATGJK010000161.1:0-20482 GCA_035295245.1 Acidobacteriaceae bacterium | reverse complement strand
TCTTTACGGCGCAAGCGCTGCTGGTGCAGCCGGCCGGAAGCTCAATGACCTGCCCGAAGCCAAACGCGGCGATAAACAGATCGCCGGCGGAGTCGACCGCGAGCCCATGCGGGAACGAGCCGGCAACCTTATACAGAACCGTCAGGGCGGCTCCATTGGCCGGAATCTCCGCGACTTCACCATCATTGAAATCGCTGAGGAATAGGTCGCCCAAGCCATCGACCGCCACTCCCACCACGCTCTGCAGACCGGTCGCAATGGTTTTTTGACATGTGGCTTGCGCGCAACCGGAGGGGATCTCAATCACGGCGCCGCTGGTGTTGTTGTCAGCAATGAACAGATCGCCCGCCCCATCGAGCGCCAGCGCCTGCGGGTGGCTGAGTCCGAAACCGATGGATGACTGGGCGCTGTTCCCCGCAATTTCCAAAACGCGCGCATTGCCCGAATCGGCGACGAAAACATCGCCCGCTGCATCCACCACCACGCCTTCCGGCCCGTTCAGGGTACCGGTAGCGAGGACGGGGCTTTGTGTGGCCGGTGCAAACGCGGGTTGGGGTGCCTGACCTTTGCCGTAGATCAGCGCCGTTGCCACAGGCTGGCCCGTGTCGGTGGCGAGTTCCAGCGCGCCCAGACGCAATCCAGGCGCCAGCGGTGCGAACGTGACGTTCACCGTGCAGGACTGGCCCGCGGTGAAGCTGTTGATGCAGGTGCCGCTGTTGGGGGCGGAGAAGTCGAGCCCGGTGACTCCCTGCGTGAGGGCTCGGATGGCGCTGACGGCCGCATTCCCGGTAAAGGTGAAGGTCAGCGGAACGGTAACGCTGCAGGGTGCGGGCGTCGTTGCACCGGATGGGCAGACATTGACGTTGCCGAAGTTCCGCGGATCACCCGCCCAGGTCCACGTATCGCCGAGGTTGCCGGTCGAGCTCTCGCCTCCAAACAGGAGCACCTGGCCCTGCACCGCATCCCAGGCCATCGCGCTGACGTTGCGTGCCGATGGACCGGTCGTGACCTGAGTCCAGGCGAGCAAACTGTTCGAGGTCCCGGTGAGCACCCACGTATCGCCGACCCATGTGCTGCTGCTGCCGTTGGCGCCGCCGAAGAGAATGATCTGGCCCAGCGCCGCGTCGTATTCCATGGCTGAGCCCTGACGTCCCGAAGGTGGGGTGTTGGCAGGGCTCAGCCGAGTCCAGGTGGATCCATTCCACGCCCACAGGTCGTTATCGTAGTTCCCGTCAAATCCTCCGAACAGAATCAATTCGCCCAGCGCGGCATCGTAGGCGATGCTCGCGGCTATGCGCGCCGAGGGGCTGGCGGAAGGGGATGCCTGCGACCAACTACTCCCGTTCCACACCCATGTGTCGCCGAGAAGGTTACCATTCGTGTCGGCGCCGCCGAACAGGACCACCTGTTGTGTTGCCGCATCGTAGGCCATGACAGCGCTGCTCCGCGCCGATGGGCCAGAAGAGGATGTCTGCGACCAACTGGTCCCGTTCCACACCCACGTGTCACCGAAAACGACAGGGGTCGAAGGGTTGGTGGTCGCGTTTCCTCCAAACATCACCACTTGTTGGGTGGCCGCATCGTAGGCCATAGACAGGTTCCTGCGCGCCGCAGGATTGCCCGAAGCAGGGGTCGCGTTGACCCAGCTCGCCCCATTCCATACCCAGGTGTCATTGAGGAAAGTGGACCCGCCGCCCCCGAACAGGACGATCTGAGCAGTTGCCGAATCGTAGGCGATGCCGGCAGCGGCGCGGGCCGGAGGCACGGTCGCCGGCGAGAGCTGCGTCCAGCCTGACTGCAGGACCGCCTGCGCCGATGCGCCGGTCGCGGACTCAAGCAACAGTATCCCGGCCAGGGCCACGGCCACTCGCCGGCATGCGCTGATGGCCCGCGCGGCTGCGCGTCTCCATCTGATGTTCTGGCCGGCAACCCTGTGCGGTGAAATGGATGCGCACGCGCTGCGCGCGCTGCAAGGCGAACCGGCGAACTGCCTGGTCATTTTGCGGTCTCCCCAATCGGCAGCGCAGGCCGATCAACTCTACCCGGACCCTTTGAAATCCAATGCTCCGCGCCGCGAAGCACCCTTGCTTCCTGGGCAAACGCCCACGCGCCTCGGCATAGTCCCTTTAAGTCGCCGAGTCGACCTTCAAATCGCCATTGGGGGAAATGGCAGACTGCCGGGCTGTTTATCCCGAATAAGCGGAGCAGGATCGTCTTTACTTATTGGAGAGAGCCTCTACTGGGGGTGGAAATTCACGCTATTCAAGGCAGGAAGAATTGTCAAGGAGATTAGCCCATCCGGGTACCGAAACCTGGGTATCCTGGTTCCCCACAACCTGCTCCATCGCCGGCCCAAACCGGCATCCGTCAGACTCGGCCTGGCCAGGGGCATTCCGGAGCGCGCAGGCGGTGACTCGTCGTGCATGGAGCCGTTCGGCGCGCCAGCAGCCGTCTCTGGCTTCGAAACGAATCGTGGAACCGCATGCGCATTACCGCAGTGCTCCTGCTTCTCGCTTCCGTTGGACTGCTGCCCGCGCAGAACCGCACCAGTTCACGGGGTCCCTCTGTGTTCAAATGGTCGGCGACGTTTGGATCGCCTGAACGATCACCGCACACGGTTCCCCGGGGGTGCAGCGATCCGTTGATCCGAAGCTGAACTTACTTTCCAACACAGGAGATTATGGAATGCGGCTGTATGGCCTGGCTCTGAGTTGTGCATTACTGACCAGTGTAGCGATGGCCACTACCACCTGCGACCGACGCGACTACAGGCCGGTTCCTGGGATGACTGCCGAGCAGAGCGGCGACGCAATTACGTTCACCTGGCCGGGCGAATCGAACGAGCAATTGCGCGCGAGGTTTACCGTCCGCGATGGCCAGCCTCTGGTGAGCGAACTTGCCGCACGTGCGAACGGAGGCGCCTGGCTGGTGCTGGGCCGCGACCTGATTCCGGAGTTTCAGGTGACAACAGGAAAGCGTCGCCTCTCCTCAACGCAGCTGAACTACATGAAGAAACTTGGCATCGATACTCCCGAGGAAGAAGCGAAGCGGAAGTGGAACACGTTCTGGGACGCTCCTCTGGTTATTCCAGGGCATCGGGATTCAACTGACCTGCCGCGCAATCCAAACGAGATCCGCCGCGGAGTTTCGCAGTTCAGCAGCACCAGCTGCAGCCTTGCTTCGGATGGCGACCGGATCAGTCTGACCTTCGACGGCCTGACGCTCGGAGTCTTCTCTGGCGATCTGCGATTCACTGCCTACAAAGGATCGAATCTGCTGCGCCAGGAGGCGATTGCGAAGACCGAAGAACCGTCCGTTGCGTATATCTACAAAGCCGGCCTGAAAGGCTTTCCGATCGACAACGATACCAGACTGGTCTGGCGCGACACGGCTCGTGCATGGCAGGAGTATCGATTCGGCGGAGCGCCCAACACAAATCCCGTCAATCTTCGAGCCCGCAATCGGCTGGAGATCCTGGAAGCTGGAAAGGGATCGCTGGCCATCTTTCCTCCGCCGCATAAATTCTTCTTCGCGCGCGAAAATGAAGTCAATCTGGGCTATGTCTACTACCGCAAAGATAATGACAATTCATTTTCTCTCGGGGTGATGCAGCCCGAACGGGGCGAGGGTTACGTTCCATGGGGCGTCACCGAACAGGAGTGGAAGCGTCGTACGGGAACGTCAGAGGAGCAGTGGGAGAACTTCGCGCTCTATAACGCGCCACCGGACACCGAACAGCATATGGCGGTGTACTACTACCTGAGCCCGCGCGACGATCGCAGCACCCAGCAGTCGGTTCTGGCCTATACGCATGACGATGTGTTCAAGCCCCTTGCGGGCTTCAAGGTCATGACCGGGCACTTCCATCTTGATCTGAACGAACAGCTGCGCGACCGGCAGAACACCGATTACCGGATCAGCTCCATTCCCGTCTTCCGAGCGCTCGGCGTGAACATTCTTTATCTCGGCGACTTTCACGATGACTCCGACCCTCGTGATCCAGGGCCGAAGCGCTTTATGGAACAGAAGGTGTACTTCGACGCTTCTGCCAGGCTCTCGGACAAAGACTTCCTGGTGATCCCGGCGGAAGAGCCGAACGCCTTCCTCGGCGGACACTGGTATCTGATGACGCCGCGCCCGGTGTACTTCTCGCACGCGGAGCCGCGCCCCGAGGGCCAGCCCTTCGAAGAGGACGACCCTGTCTATGGGCACGTGTACCATCTCGGCTCGGCGGAAGACGTTTTGAAGATGGTCAATCTGGAGCACGGGATCATGTGGACGGCGCATCCGCGTACGAAAAGCTCCGAGGGCTATCCGGAGACATATAAGGATAAGGATTTCTTCCTGAGCGACCGTTTCATTGGGGCTTCGTGGGAATCGCTGCCGGTCGATCTCTCAGAAAAGGAGCTCTGTCCGGTGCGCTGCTTTGGTACGGGCGACGACATGAGCAATTGGGCGCCAAAGCCGAAGTATCTGATTGCTGAGGGTGACACGTACACCAAATGGCCCAGCGACGAGACCTATCCGCAGCTTACAGTCAATTATCTGAGGCTCGATCGCGTGCCCCTTTACAACGAGAGCTGGGCTCCGGTTGTCGAGGGCATCCGAGCCGGCAACTTCTTCGGAACCACTGGTGAAGTACTCTTCCACCGTTGGGGCGTCGAGGGTACGGGCCCACACCGGGTTTACACCGCCGCCGTCGAGTACACCTTTCCGCTCGAATTTGCTGAGCTGGTCTGGAGCGACGGTATCAGGGTGAAAAGGCAGACGATCAGCCTGACGGATACGCCGCCCTTCGGTACTAAAGAATTCCGCATACCCTTCGATGCGACCGGCAAGAAGTGGGTGCGCTTCTCCGTGTGGGATTCAGCCGGCGATGGCGCCTATGTGCAACCGATCGCTCTGCAGTGAAATCGTCTGCCTGAGTAGCAACTATTGTGCCGGTTCCAGAGTCAGCCTCTGCACTCGCCAGTTCAGCAGTTCGGCCGCGAACAGAACATTTTCAGAGGGGCATGCCAGTTCGTGAATCCAGCCAAACTCCCCGGGACCATGACCGCTGCGGCCAAGCACTCCAAGCACCTTCCCATCCAGGGTGAGCTTATAGATGCGGCCCGGATAACCATCTGCCGCATAAAGCACCTGATGTGGCCCAGGTGTAATGCAGATGGCCCACGGTGAGCCGTTCATCATGGTTTTGTTTAGCGGCGCAGGCGCCTCCGGTGTCGGCGGGATTTGCGATGGCATGTTCCCCATCCACGGACGAATCGTATGATCGTAGGGTACGTTGATGTGAATCTCGCGCAGGTATTTGCCGTCTCCGTCGAAAACCTGGATGCGCCCGTTGCCGCGATCGGCCACATATACATTGCCCGCATCATCAGTGGCGATACTGTGCGGAGTATTGAACTGCCCGGGACCGGTGCCGGGCTCCCCCCACGATTTGATCCACTTGCCGTGCTGATCGATCTTGGCAACGCGTGAATTGATGTAGCCATCGCTGATGTAGGTATTGCCCGCAGAGTCCCAGGCCATGTCGGTGACCTGGCGAAATTCGCCGTCGATCGGCGGCAAGGGCGGCTTCGGATGTCGAAGCGGCCCGGTGCTCTCGTCCGAAGCTTCCTGCTTGCGTCCGAAAACCATCAGCACGCGGCCTTCCGGACTGAATTGGATGACCATGTCTGAGCCCTTGTCGGCCACCCAGATGTTGTCTTCCTTGTCCACCTTGACAGCGTGCGCAAAACTCCAGGCATACAGGTTATGCCCGATCTCGCGAATGTACTTTCCATCGGAAGCGAATTCGAGCAACTGCGCGGCCGCCGCACCATAGGCTGGTCCCGATGGGTTGCCACGGGAGAAGACAAAGATGTGACCCCTGGAATTGACCGCTACGCCCGCCGCTTCTCCGAAGTAGATGTTTGGGGGCAGCTGAAAGAAATCAGTCTGCGCGAGGAACCGGATTTCCGGAACAGCTTGCTGGGCGATCAGCGGATTCGACAGGAAAATTGTCGCCGCAAGAGCAAGGCATCTCATTGTTCCCCCTGGCAGCAGAGCCATCCGGGCGATCCCCTTCTTGTGAATTTGGAACCACTTTACAGCTGCATGCGCAGCCTGGCTCTTGTTGCGGCATGGGCCAACAGGAGCATCGCCAGCGTGAATCCAGCGGCACGCACAACTCCCGGCCAGCCGTAATTCCAGTGATCGTAAAGATAACTCATCCCAGTCCACGTAGCCAGGAAGTAATAGAGATCGGGCATGAGGTAAGTGAGCAGAGTATTGGAACCAGCGGGTCGAACCAGCCAGGTCCAACGGGTTTTCGTCTTCACGTCACAGATCCAGTAAAGTGCCGTGAACAGCAGGCAACTGGCGGCCATGCTCCAAAGAGCCCAGGTTGGGGTGGCGCGGATTTTGGAGATTCCCAGAGGACGTAGAAACCATCCGGCGGCCAGGCATAGGACGGCCATCAGCAATCCGAGGAGAATCTTTTGAGTCGGACGGCTGGAGCGGCTGTCCGGGATTCCATTGTCAAGAAAGATCAGCGAGGTGACCACGCCGGCCATGACCAGGCTGGTGTGACATCCATTGTCGAACGGCCAAATGTAGAGAGAGACATGTTTCAGGCTGATCCAGTGCGCGGCGCAAGCGGCGTTGTACGCTACCAGAACAATCAGCCACACGACCGGTGCGACGCGCCAGCGACGCGTCGGAACGTAGAGCAGGCAAGCGGCAAAGTAGGTCAGACCGATCAGACCGAGGATCTCGGGATACGAGAAGCTCAGCCAGGCTTCCCCGGCGGATGTGGAGCGACGGAAGACGGCGAAGACGAAGACGAGCAGGGCAGCGCCCGTAACCCGCAGGCTCAGGACCAGGCGGGCACTAAGACCTGAATAGACGTTCCAGAGCAGGATGCCGCCGACCAGTCCGAGAATTCCCCAGAGATATCGGGAGAGATGCATCCTCGCGGGATCGGCCTCGTGGACATTCGCGAGGATCAGGCCCAGCGCCAGAAGCGCCAGGGAGCGGAGTACGATGTGCAGCCAGAGTTTGGGAAGAGATGGGCTGCGGCGGAGGCGTTGCCGCACAGCAAGAGGCAGGGACATGCCCACGATGAAGAGAAACGCGGGAAACACCATATCCACATAGCTCATCGCGTCCACGTTCGCGGGCATGTGGTAGGTCCATCTGCTCAGGCCGTGTACGCTGTCCAGATCATTCACGAAGATCATGACCGCCATGGTGATGCCGCGGAAGATGTCGATGGAGGCGACGCGGGCAGACGTTCTCTGTCCGGTGATGGCGGTCGATGTGATCGCTGCGGCCGTGGAGGTCATCACCGCTCTCGCTTTCCTCCCGTATTCTCTGGAGCCTATCGAAAACGGCGGATGCGCAGCGTGTGGCGTCCGGACCGATAGAAGCCGGTGACATACACGGTCGCTTTGCCCGTTGTCGAAAAAATCAGCTGGCGGATACGCAGCAGGGGAGTGCTTTTACTGACCCGCAGCAGGTCCGCCATGCGCTGGTCAGCGTCCGTGACATCGATTTCCTCATCTGCATAGGCCAGGCCCACACCGCAATCGCACTCCAGTGCGGTGAACAGCGATTTGCCCTCAAGCGTGCTGCGACGCAAATCAGGGAATTCATCGTCCGACCAGTAACCTACCTCGACTGCAACGGGTTCGTCGTCGGCAAGTCGCACGCGTTCCAGCCGAGCCATACGAGCAGTCGGGGCAAGACCGAGCCGGGCGGCGATCTCAGACTCGCGATTGACTACGGTTGAGGCGACGATCCGCGAATGCGCGGTGAGTCCGAGGCTTGCCATCTGCTCTGTATAGCCGAGCAGCTTGTTGAACTGTACTCTGGGCGGCGCGACAAATGTGCCCGCGCCGTGTCGGCGTTCCACGAATCCGTCTCGCGCTAATTCCATCAACGCGTGGCGCGCCGTCATCAGGCTAACGCCGTGAATGCGCGCCAGCTCTCGTTCCGAGGGAACAACATTTCCCGGTTTAAGCTGGCCGCCGTCGATCCGGCGTCGGATCGCACTCTGAATCTTTTTATAAGCCGGTTCTTCCAGGCGGCGAATCATCGTGCTCACGGGTTGATCTCCATAAGGCAGGGAAGGTGCTGTTGCCTGTCGACACGCGGCCGGTTGTCCCGAAGATGGAATCTGTTGATCGCGACCCGTGCCGGAGGGTACGCGGCTGAATCGTACCAGAGTGCTATAGAGCTAACAAGTGCGTTGAGAAAAACAATTTGGGATCGGAATTTTAGCTGCGGGCATCGCCCTGGAGGTCCCGGACAGATAAGGGAAGTGCGAAAATGTCCGCATTTCATATGTGCCAAGAGGGCGTCAGCACTCCTTCCTGTGCATGCGACGGGGAGGAGTGCGCGAGATTTCCACAGACCTGGCTACGCCGCGGCTTGACATGGCGTGCGGAATTGCTCTATAGCATTGAGAACGTGCTATAGAGCTGCAGGAAACTCCAGAAGCCGAGCAGCGGATACCCCAGAGCACGTCCGACCTTCCTGATGCTGGCACAAGCAATGCCTCAGGTGGGTATCTCTCCCCTTTTGTCCGGGCTGCGTCGCACGACACAAACGGGCTCCTTCAGCACGATCCTCGGCATCGGGCGTTAAACGATGCCGCAAAGTTGTCCCCAGAGCCATTTTTGGAGGCCGGTATGAAAAGGACTAAGTTGTGGGGATGCATTCTCGCGGCACTTGCCACATCCCAAATCATTTGCTCTCCGTTGCGGGCCCAGGAGATCACCGCGTCGATTACCGGTACCGTTGCGGACAGCGGCGGTGCAGTGATCAATGGCTCTACCGTCACGGTTACAGACACGGAGCGCGGCACGACGTATACGACGAAAACATCTGACGGCGGCATCTTCACGTTCGCCCGCCTTCCCATCGGCACATACGATGTCAAGGTCGAGGCGCCCGGATTTGAGACTGCCATCCAGTCGCACATCACGCTGGTGCTCAACCAGACGGCGCGGCTCGACTTCAAGATGAAGGTCGGCGCCGTCACGAACACCGTGCAGGTCACTTCGGAAGCGCCGGCGCTGCAGACGGAGACGACCCAGGTCAGCACCCTGGTCGATTCCCGCGCGGTCACCAACATACCGCTGGCGACGCGCAACTATGTTGAACTGACGCTCTTGTCGCCGGGCAGCGTGCATCCCGACAATTCCAGCTTCAACAACGGCGACAACACCGCGAGCGGCGGCCGGCCTTACATCAACGGGAATCGCGAGCAGTCCAACAATTTCATTCTGGACGGAATGGACAACAACCAGACGTCCGACAACCTGCTGGCTTTCACGCCGTCTCCCGATGCGATTCAGGAATTCAACCTGATTACCGCGAATGCTCCTGCTGAGTTCGGGAATTTTGAGGGCGGGATTGTCAATGCCTCGATCAAATCAGGCACCAATCAGTTCCACGGCGATATCTGGGAGTTCATCCGCAACGACGTGCTGAACGCCAACCAGTGGGAGCACAAGTTTGGGGGACCCGGTCATGAACTCCCGCGGGCGGCTTTGCGATGGAATATGTACGGCGGCACGCTTGGCGGCCGCATCATCCGGGACAAGCTGTTCTTCTTTGCCGATTATCAGGGACAGCGTTTCGACCATCCGGCCACGAGCAACTTCATTACTGTTTTCACGAATGCCGAACGGGGCGGTGATTTCAGCGCTCTCCTGCCGAAAACGCAGCTGAAGAATCCGCTGACGGGCGTGCCGTATGCCAATAACCGGATCCCGACCGCACAAGAGAATCTCGTTGCATCGAACCTCTTCGCTTCCAGCTACTACCCCAAACCGATCAACGGCAATCAGATCAATAACGCCGTCAACACCAATACCCAGGCTTACAACACGGACCAGGGTGACCTCAAGCTGGATTACAACATTACCTCCGCAGACCATTTTCAGGGGCGCTACTCGCAGGAATACCAGGATGACCCCGGCAGTAACTCGCTGCTGATTCTGGGCAATAGTTTCGCGCACGCTCCCATCCACAACGTAGTTGGTACTCTGACTCACACCTTCAGCCCCAGCATGCTGAATGAACTCCGCTTCGGTACCAGCTGGGTCACTCTCAACAACGGAACCGCCTTCAATCCGAAGATTGGCAACCTCGGCACACAGCTTGGAATCGCCAATGCCAATACTGCAGGACCCGGGCTGCTGTTGCTGGGATTTGGCGGCGGCACCGCGCCGGGACCCGGTACCGGCACACTGACGAACGTCGGCAGCAGCGTCGTGGACCAGGACTTTGCCGACACAGTGATTCAGTTCGATGACGGATTCACCGTCACCCACGGGAAGCACGTTTTGAAGACTGGATTCCAGCTGTGGAGATACCGCATTAACACCTTTTACAGCGGCAACAGCGGCGAATATGGCTCGATCCTGTTTGGCGGGGCCTTCTCCGGAGATGCGGGAGCGGATTTCTTCCTCGGCTATCCGGAGGCTACGGGCAAGGGCGTCAGCAGCGGCGGTTCCTGGCACCAGCTTTCCTGGATGTTTGCCGGCTACGGCCAGGACGACTGGCGAGTGACCCCGAATCTGACTCTGAACCTGGGGCTGCGCTATCAGGCGTACACGCCCTGGGTGGAGCTGAACAACCGGCAGGACAACCTGGACCTTATCAGCGGACAGATTCTCTATGCCGGAAAGAACGGCAACAGCCGCTCGCTCTATAAGTCGGTCTACGGAATGCCGGACTTCCAGCCTCGCATCGGATTTGCCTGGTCGCCGCAGTCGCTTCAGGGAAAAACCGTGATTCGCGGCGCTTATACCATCTCCTCCTACCTGGAGGGGACGGGCACGAACCTGCGGCTGGCACGCAATCCTCCGTTTACTCCATCGGAAGTGACGGCTGTCTACAACAGCCCGACCGACACAACGCAGCAGGGACCTGGCGGCAGCGTTGCTGGCGATCCGTTTAAGGGCGCCGTGATGTATGTGTGGGACAAAACGGTGCAACCTGCGATGGACCAGCAGTGGAACCTGACGGTCCAGGACGCCATCACTCCGAACACGACGCTGCAGATGGGATACGTCGGGCAACACGGAACCCACCTGATGGTGCCCACGCCCTACTCCCAGAAGCGTCTCGTCAATGGAACTGTCCAGCCGGGGGTGTATTTTCAGGGCAATCCCACTCTGCTGGCTGATATTTCGACCGTGTCGGGCACTGCGTCCACGGGCTATATGCACTACAACGCATTGCAGGCAGTTCTGCAGCAGCGCGTTGCGCACGGCCTTGAAGGGCAATTGGCCTACACCTGGTCGCACTGCCTGACCAACAACAGCGGATACTACGGAACGTGGGGATCCGCAACCCAGGCAACGCCAGCCTCACCTTACTACCAGAACCTCTATAACCCTGCCGGCGATTACGCCAGCTGTTACTACGACACCAGAAATATCGTCTCGGCATACGCCACCTACGCTCTCCCCATTGGCAGAGGGCAACGGTTCGGCGGAAACATGAACCGGGCTGCAAACGCACTGGTGGGCGGCTGGCAGGCCTCGACGATTATTAACCTTCACAGCGGCTTTCCTCTGGCCGTGTATAACGCCACCGACACCTCGGGCACGGGTTCGCGCGGACCTCGACCGAACTGCGGTCCACAGCAGGTTTTTGGACGCAAGAAGAGCGTCGATTCCAGCGGTGCTTTCCAGGGCTATGTCTGGATGAACGCCGATGGCTATTCGGAACCGGCGAAGGGAACCTTTGGCAATTGTCCGGCGCAGGGACCCGTTACCGGTCCAGGCTATGCGGACACCGACGTTGGGCTGATGAAGAATTTCGTGATCACTGAAGCAAAGTACGTGCAGTTCCGAAGCGACTTCCTGAATGCATTTAACAACGTGCAGCTGGGACATCCAAACACCAATTTCCCCAGTTCAGGATCGTTCGGGCTTATCAATACTTCACAGCCGGCACGGAACATCCAGTTTGCGCTGAAGTTTTATTATTAGCGCAGCGCATCCGGGCAGGCGCTCCTCAGCGCCTGCCCGTGCATCCCTCTCATGACTCGATATCACGGGTTCATCGGTCTGGCTCTCTTCTCGCTTGCTGCTCTCTCTCCGGCTCAAAATTCGGGAAGAACAGCCACGCCTGTCGCGCAAACTGCGGCTGGCGCAGCCTCCAGGGCCGAGGCAGGCCATTGCTCCGAAGCTCTGCCCGTCCTGGCAAAAGCGTCGGGGCACCTGACCGACAAGGAACTGGAAAAACGTGTTGACCTGGACGGCGTGCGTTGCGCCACGCTGCTGCAGCGGTGGAGTCAACTGGCGGACTTCGTTCGCGCATTGCAGCACGAGTTCCCCGGTGACCCTGAGGCTCTTTACGCTGCAGTGCACGCCTGGTCCGATCTGTCGACGCACGCCGCAGAAGAGCTGGCCCATACCGCTCCCACTTCAATTCCCGCGCTGGAGCTGGATGCGGAGGCGAACGAGGTTCAGGGAAGGTGGGACGAGGCTGAGAGAGACTACAGGACGATACTGAAGCAGGATGCACGTTATCCGGGAGTCCATTTTCGACTGGCGCGGCTGCTGCTTTCCCGGCCGAACCCGCCTTCGGATTTCCAGGAGCAGGCCAAAAAGGAATTGCAGGAGGAACTCAAAATTAATCCCTCCGATGCCGGGGCGGAGTACGTCTCGGGCGAACTGGCCGGTCAGATGCAGGATTTTCCAGCCGCCGCCGAGCATTTTTCGAGGGCCAAAGTCCTCGAGCCGAATTTCGGCGACGCATACCTGGGCCTGGGCATGGCACTCCTCAGCGAGAAGAAATATGAGGAAGCCGTTGCTCCCCTCGAAACGGCCGTCAAACTCGAACCCGAAAATCCCGCAGGGCACTACAACTTAGCCACCGCATATGCGCGCACCGGCCGCAAAGAAGCGGCGGCGCGCGAATTTGCCCTTCAGCAGCAGACGGCGCAGCACGGCAATCCTCAGGGAGGAACGAGTCCACAGTGACCCGTTTCGTGCCAGGCGGCCCTGGGTTTTCGCGCCGGGACTTCCTTCGGACCCTTGCAGGAGCCGCCGGATTCGCGGGCGTCGAGCGGCTCTATGCGGCAGTGCCCGCGAGTTCTGCGTACCCGTTCGAGGAAGTGCCTGCCGAAACCAGCCGCATCACCTGGGTCCACACCGCAGGAAAATCGCCTGAGAAATACTTGCCGGAAACCACGGGAGCGGGATGCGCCTTTCTCGACTATGACAATGACGGCTGGATGGACATCTACCTGGTCAACAGTGGCAAATGCGACTTCTACAATCCGAACCCTCCCCTGCGCAACGCGCTTTATCGCAATAACCGCGACGGCACTTTCACCGACGTCACCGAAAAGGCAGGTGTCGGCGGCGGAGGCTACGGTCAGGGCGTGGCGGTAGGGGACTATGACCGAGACGGCTTCCCCGATATATACGTCACGCAGTACGGACGCAGCATTCTCTACCACAATAACGGCGACGGCACGTTTACCGATGTCACAGAGAAGGCCGGCGTCGCGGCTCCCGGCTGGTCTTCGAGCGCCGTGTGGTTTGACTACGACAATGACGGAAATCTCGATCTGTTCGTATGTCAGTTCGTCGAATTCAGCAAGGCGAAAAACCTTCCCTGCATCACCTACAACAACCGGCCCGGATACTGCGTGCCGCGCCTCTATCATCCGACCGGGAGTTGGCTCTTCCATAACAATGGGGACGGCACGTTCACCGACGTAAGCCGGTCATCCGGAATTGCGCAGCGCCTCGGAAAAGCCTGGGGAGTGGTCGCGGCCGACCTGAACAACGATGGACGGGTGGACCTCTTTGTCGCCAATGACACCTCGCCCAACTTCCTTTTCATGAACCGCGGCAACGGCAAATTTGATGAGACCGGGGCACTGGCGGGGGTAGCGTTCAGCCAAACGGGACGAGCCCGCTCCGGCATGGGCGTGGACGCCGCCGACGTCAATCAGGACGGCTGGCTCGACCTCTTCGTCGCCAACATTGATCACGAGATGTCCTCTTTGTATCTGAACAATCATGACGAGACCTTCGACGATCAGGCCGCCGCTGATGGAATCGCTGCTGCAACACGACTGATGAGCGGCTGGGGCGTCAAATTCTTCGATTACGACAATGACGGCAATCTTGATCTCTTCATGGCCAACGGCAATCCAGACGATCAGATTGAAACGATTGAGAAGGACGTAACCTACCGGGAACCGATGCTCCTGTTCCATGGAGATGGAAAGCGGCTGCGCGACGTCAGCGCGGAAAGCGGCCCGCTCTTTTCCAGGCACATCTCTGCGCGGGGAATGGCGATCGGCGACTTCGACAATGACGGCGCTGTAGATGTTCTCGTTTCGATTAATGACGGTGCACCCCTGCTGCTGCGTAACACGGCTGCGAAGGGCAATCACTGGCTTGGCGTCAGGTTGATTGGAAGGCAATCCAATCGCGATGCGATCGGAGCGCGTCTCACCTGGCAGTCCGGGGATCTGCGGCGCAGCAGGACGAAAGTCGGCGGCGGAAGCTATCTCTCCTCACACGACCCGCGCATCGTACTGGGGATTGGCCAACGCACCGGGATCGACTGGCTGGAAGTGAAATGGCCGGAACCGGGGGGCAAAACGGAAAGACTGACTGCATTGCCGATTGACCGGTACATCACCATTGTTGAATCAGAGGTTTCTGACGGCGGTTGAGAGCGGATCGCCACCACGACCGAAGTCTCCATGCAGTCCCTTGAAGACGGAGTGCGCACAAAAAACGCCCGCAGGACTCGAGCTGGCAACGGGAAAGCTCACCGCGCGACGGCGATCTAAACCTGCAACACCCCCCACCGCGTTCCTAGACTAGAGAAGGAGCGCCTTCAGCATCGGCTCGCGGAGTCGTATTGGCAATCGCGACAAGAATGCGACCAAGTCGCGGAAGGAGAGGAATATTGAGGGATTTGGTGGACCTGGTCGGGATCGAACCGACGACCTCTTCCATGCCATGGAAGCGCGCTCCCAGCTGCGCCACAGGCCCACAGGCGGACTATCCTATTTTCATGGAGCAGCTACGATTCGTCAATGAAGCGGCCATCCCCGCACGCACACCCGCTCTGCAACCTCTCACCTCGCAGCCGATGCCCACTTTGGCCGCCGGGCAACCGGGCCGGAAAACCCCGCATCGTGCAGCAGATATGCCCGTAATCCGTATTCCTCTGACCGCGGCAATGGTGGCCGTCGCCGTTTGCCTGCTGGTCCACAGTTTTGCCAGCGCCCAGGCCGCCGCTCCACCGCCCTCTACAGTCTCGAACACCATGCGCCCCGCACTGGCTCAGGTGCAGCAGACGCTCAACTCCATCAACGTTCGCAAATGGAAAGCCCCGAACGCCGTGCGCGACGAGGTCGGCGGCGATGTCACTGCAATCCAGCGCGATTTGAATGGCACGCTCGCCAACCTGCTGCAACAGGCCGACGCCGCGCCCACCTCCATTCCGGCAGCCTTTGCTGTGTACCGTAATGTGGACGCCCTGTACGACACCCTGCTGCGCGTCGTGGAAACGGCGGAATTAGCCGCCCCCGACCCCGAGTCCAACCAGCTGGAAGCCACTCTGAAAACGCTGGAGAATGCCCGCGCCAGTCTGGGCGATGCGATCCTCACCGGGAGTCAGAGGGAGCAGGCCGAAGTGGTCCGGCTGCGCACCTCCCTGGCCTCCGCCAATGCCGAACTGGAGCGCAAGCCCGCTAAGACCAATGTGATCGAAGACGGCCCCGCACCGGCAAAGCCTCACCATCGAACCACAACGAAGAAAAGCCAGCCTGACAAAACAAAATCTGCTAACCCCAGCCAATCCACCACATCGCAACCGCATTAGCACCGCGCCATTTTCCCGGGAACCCTCTGCCGGAGAACCGTGTCTAAATAGAGAAGAGTGAGCGAGGCACTTGTAACCGGGCCATGACCCGGTGCGCCGGCCGGCGTGCCGGGTTCCGGTACAACGCCCCGCTGGAACGGTTCATTTGCTGTTACGCTTGAGGGAGCAGTAGATGCAGGCAGGCACGGCCGTGGGCAATCTCGCAGGGGTCATCGGCGTCCATCCCGAAGAGGCTGTTGTTATTCAGCAGCTCAAGGCGGGGTCTGAGGATGCCTTTGCCTGGCTGATTTCCCGCTATCAGCAGCCGCTTTACAGCCTCATCTACCGTGTCCTTCCCAATCCCGGCGACGCCGCCGACGTCACCCAGGAAGTCTTCGTCAAAGTCTTCCGCGGCATCTCCCGCTTTCAGGGTGAAGCCAGCCTGCGCACCTGGATTTACCGCATCGCTCTGCACGAGGCGCTGAACCAGCGCCGCTGGTGGTCGCGCCACGGCAAACATGAAATCACCATCGAGCACGATGCGGCCAGCGGCGAAGAGCAGTATCCCGCCCTGGCAGATACCCTCGTCGACCACCATGAATCGCCCTTCGAAGCTGCCGCGCACGCCGAAATGGCAAGCCAGGTCGAAGCCGCTCTGCGTCTGGTCCCCGAGCCGTTTCGCACCGTCGTCGTTCTCCGCGACATCGAAGGCTTCGGATACGAAGAGATTGCCGAAATCCTGAACGCCAACCTCGGAACCGTGAAGTCCCGCCTCATGCGCGGTCGCGCGCACCTGAAGAGCCGTCTGGCGCCCTGGGTCAAAGCGGCGAGCCGCCGGCCATCGCCTTCATCTTCCTTGTCCGTTTCCCACGCCTGCTCAACTGAGGAGGCCGTATGAACGCCTGCACCCGTGTTCGCGCACAATTCTCCGATTATCTGGACGGAAATCTCACCGGCGTCGCCATGCAGTTCATGGCCGAGCACCTGAAATCCTGCCGGGATTGTGCTGCGGACTTTGGCGTGTGGCGGCAAATGCAGCATTCGCTGGCGGGCCTCGGACCGGTCCGGGCTCCTGCCGATCTCGGCCTGCGCATTCGCGTCGCCCTCTCCCAGGAGCACGCCCGTACTCCGAAGAACATCCTGGCCATTTGGAAAGTCCGCTGGCAGAATACCGTCGCCCCGCTGCTGCTCCAGGCCTCGGCCGGCTTTGCCAGCGCGGTTGTGCTCATCGGAACCATGGCCTTCCTCATCGGCGCCTTCGCTGCTCCTGAACCGGCCGCCGCTCGCGATGAGCCCATTGGCATGGTTTCCAGTCCGCACTGGCTCTACTCCACTCTTGAAACCGATGCAGGCACAGTCTCGCGCAAAGGCAGCCCGGTCACGGTGGAAGTCTTCGTCGATGCGCAGGGGCGAGTCTACGATTACGAAATCGTCTCCGGTCCTGCCGATCCCGCGACCCGCGCCGGCCTCGAAACGCTGCTTCTGACCAGCGTCTTCCAGCCCGCGACCACCTACGGCCAGCCGGTTCGCGGCGTGGCGCTGCTGACCTTCTCCGGAGTTTCGGTGCAGGGCTGAGCTAAGTCCCACCCATCCTCGTTGTCCGCTGGTTGAGCCCGTCCCACCAACACTCGTGACCGCCGTCACGCAGCGGCGCTCAATCGCTTTGTTAAACTTTTCCGTGGACCCCTCATTTTCAGCGAAGGCGGACGGCCTTCGATGACTCTTCTTGAAACCATCAGCGGAATCAGGGGCGAGTCGATTCGTGTGGATCGCCGCCCCAAACTCAACGAGCGACTTCAGCACCACATTGTGAGGAGCACTATGACGGAAATTGCTGCCATTCGTGCGCGGGAAATTCTTGATTCGCGCGGAAATCCCACCGTTGAGGCCGATGTGGTCCTCGCCGGCGGCGCCATCGGACGCGCTGCGGTTCCCAGCGGAGCCTCGACCGGCGAGCACGAAGCCGTGGAGTTGCGCGACGGCGACAAGAGCCATTACCTCGGCAAAGGTGTGCTGAAGGCGGTCGAGAACATCGAGAGCGTCCTCGCGCCGGAACTCACCGGCATCGACGCCACCAATCAGCGCCTCCTCGATGCCACCATGATTTCCCTCGACGGCACCGACAACAAAGGCCGCCTTGGCGCCAACGCTATTCTCGCTGTTTCGATGGCGGCGGCGCGCGCCTCTGCCAACGCTCTCCGCATGCCCCTCTACCGCTACCTCGGCGGCGTCAATGCTTCCATCCTGCCCACTCCGATGATGAACATCCTCAACGGCGGCGCGCACGCCGACAACAATGTCGACTTCCAGGAATTCATGGTCATGCCCGTCGGCGCCGAACGCTTTGCCGACGCGCTGCGCTGGGGCGCTGAAGTCTTCCACACCCTCAAAGGTGTGCTGAAAAAGAAAGGCTACAACACCGCCGTCGGCGACGAGGGCGGATTTGCCCCCTCCCTCAAATCCAATGTCGAAGCCATCGAGGTGATCCTGCAGGCCATCGAGCAGGCCGGATACAAACCCGGCGAGGATATCGCCATTGCCCTCGATCCCGCCTCCAGCGAGTTCTTCGATACCGAGAAGCAGAAGTACGTCTTCAGGAAATCCGACAAGAGCGAAAAATCCAGCGACGAAATGGTCGCCTTCTACGCCGACTGGGTTCGCCAGTATCCCATCGTCTCCCTCGAAGACGGCCTCGCCGAGAACGACTGGGCGGGCTGGAAAACGCTCACCCGCGAGTTGGGAAACAAGATTCAGCTGGTCGGCGACGACCTCTTCGTCACCAACACGGAGCTGTTGCAGAAGGGAATTGAAGAGGGCGCCGCGAATTCCATTCTGATCAAGCTGAACCAGATCGGCACCGTCAGCGAAACCCTCGAGGCCATCGACCTCGGACGCCGCTACGGCTACACCTCCGTCATCTCCCACCGCAGCGGCGAAACGGAAGACACCTTCATCGCCGATCTTGCCGTGGCCACCGGCGCCGGCCAGATCAAGACCGGATCGGCCTCGCGCACCGACCGCATCTGCAAGTACAACCAGCTTCTCCGCATCGAGGAAGAGCTGGGTCAGGCCGCTGAATTCCTTGGCCTCGAAGCAGTGAATTACGGCGACTAGAGCATAATGAGGGTCACGGCGCAGGACGCTCCCTGCGCCGTTTTCCTCAAAGGAGCCTCGTATGCGGAAGATCGTGTGTCTCAGTTGTGCTCTGTTCCTCGCCTTGCCTGCCGTCGCGCAGCAGTCCGCAGCGCCGGCTCAGGCCGCGGCATCCGCGCCCGCCGCAGCGCTTACGCCCGACCATGCCGTGAGCGCCGATCAGGTGCAGCAGCTCATGGATTTGACCGGCACCGCCGCCCTGCAGAAGCAGATGATGCACAACATGATGCCCACCCTGCAGAAGGCCATGCCGCCTTACATGCCGCAGGATGTCCTCGACGACTTCGAGCGCAGCGTCCTTGGAAAAGACATGCAGGATGCCATTGTTCGCGTCTATCAGGAACACCTCTCCAGCGACGATGCGGCTGCCGCGATCGCGTTCTACAAAACGCCGGAAGGTCAGCGCATGCTGGCCGCCATGCCGGTGATCCTGCAGGAGCTGCAGAGCGCCGGCGCGCAGATCGGCATGAAGGTCATGCAGGATGTCATGCAGCGGCACAAACTGGAGATCCAGGCAGCCAAAGATAAGTACGACCAGGAACACCCCTGGTCCGCGCCAAAGAATTAGCCGTCACCGGGAGAAATCGTGTCCGTTTCCAAAAAGCCTCTGGTTCTGACCATCCTCGACGGATGGGGCTATCGTCCGCAGTCTGAGAACAACGCCATCGCCCTCGCCCGCAAGCCCACCTACGATAAGCTGCTGCGCGAATTCCCGAATACGCTGCTGCACGCCTCCGATCATTTCGTCGGTCTCCCTGACGGCCAGATGGGCAACAGCGAAGTCGGCCACCTCAACATCGGTGCCGGCCGCGTTGTGCAGATGGACATCACCCGCATCGATGCGCTCATCGCCAGCGGTGAATTCTTCTCGCATCCGGTGATCGTCGACGCGCTGCAGAAGGCGCGCAAAACCCAGCTGCATCTCTTCGGACTCGTCTCCGACGGTGGCGTCCACTCTCACCAGGAGCACCTCTACGCGCTGCTCAAAGCAGCAAGGATCCAGGGTGTCGACAAGGTCTTCGTCCATGCTTTTATGGATGGGCGCGACACCCTTCCCACCAGCGGCGCCGGATACCTCGCGGCCCTCGAGCAGAAGCTGCGCGAATTCGGCGGCAAGCTCGCCAGCGTCTCCGGCCGCTACTACGCTATGGATCGCGACCGCCGCTGGGAGCGCGAGAAGAAGGCATTCGACGCCATGGTGACGGGCCAGGCGGAGGGCGGCGCTTATCACGATGCGATCGCGCGCATCAAGGAGTCCTACAACAACGGGGTCACTGACGAATTCATCGTCCCCTTTGTCGTCACCGACGAGCAGGGCCACCCCACCGGCGTCATTCGCAACGACGATGTCTGCATCATGTTCAATTTCCGCGCCGACCGCGCCCGTCAGATCACGCGTGTGCTCGCGCGCGACAGCGGCCTCAGCAAAGAAGGCGGCCGCGAGCTGCCGTCGTGGGAAGAGCTGGACTCCACCATCCCGCGCAGC
>DATGJK010000160.1:0-15267 GCA_035295245.1 Acidobacteriaceae bacterium | reverse complement strand
GTGTTTGACACAACTGTTGTCATATCCGCTTTGCTTTTTGGTGAAGGCCGCTTATCGTGGCTGCGACCCCATTGGCAGAGCAGCAATTGCTTGCCGCTGGTCTCCCGCGACACGGCGGCAGAGCTGGTAAAGGTGCTGAATTATCCCAAATTCCAGTTGTCAGCCCCGTCGCAACGGGAATTGCTGGCGGACTATCTTCCGTTCTGCGAAGTGGTCACTGCGCGAAAAGCATGTCCGGTGAAATGCCGCGATCCCAGGGACCAGATGTTTCTGGACCTCGCACACTGCGGTACAGCCGAAGTGCTTGTCAGTGGGGACCGCGACCTGCTTGTCCTCGCGGGCAAAGTGAACTTCGTCATTGAGTCGCCGGAGTTTTATCGGCGGCGACTCGTGCCGGAATAAATGTGCCGGGGCGCGACCCCGCGATTCATGCAGGTTTTGAAGGGTCCGCCTATAATAGGTCATGGCGATTGTCCAGCCATCGGCTCTCCCCGTCGAGCGGGTCCCTGACCTGTTTGCGGAGAAGTTTGCCCGGCTGCTGGAGACCATCCGCCGCAATCGCCCCTCCGACGACCTCCATATCATCCGCCAGGCCTGGGAGTTTTGCCTCGAGCACCACAAGGGGCAGCTGCGCGCCTCGGGCGAGCCCTACGTGCTGCATCCGCTGGAAGTGGCGCTGGTGCTTGCGGAGATGAAGCTGGATTCAACGGCGATTGCCGCCGGACTGCTGCACGACGCGGTGGAAGACACGCCGGTGACAACCGAGGACATCGTCCGCAAGTTTGGGGAGCAGGTGGCGCACATCGTCGAGGGCGTCACGAAGATCGACAAGATCCAGTTTGCGAACCGCGAAGACCGACAGGCGGAGAACGTCCGCAAAATGCTGCTGGCCATGGTCAGCGATGTGCGGGTCGTGCTGATCAAGCTGGCCGATCGCTTGCACAACATGCGCACGCTGGAGCACCTGCCGCCGGATCGGCAGCGCGCCATCGCCCGCGAGACGCTGGACATCTATGCGCCTCTCGCCCATCGGCTCGGCATGGGCAAGCTGCGCGGCGAACTCGAGGACCTCGCCTTCCGCTGGGTCGATTCCATCACCTGGGAGCAACTGCACCAGGCGGTTGAAGCACGGCGCTCGGAGGGCGAACAGTTTCTGGCGGGCGTGGATGCGCTGCTCTCGGAGAAACTGCGCGAGAACAAGATTAAAGCCCGCGTGGAGTGGCGTATCAAACGGCTCTACTCCATCCACCAGAAGCTGGTGAAGTCAGGCACGTCGATCGATCAGGTTTACGATTTGCTCGCGCTGCGCGTGATCACGACCAGCGTGCAGGACTGCTACGCGGTGTTCGGCATCATCCACAGCATCTGGCGTCCGGTGCCGGGGCGCATCAAGGATTTCATCGCGATGCCGCGGCCGAATTTGTATCAGTCGCTGCACACAACCGTGATGGGAGAAGGCGGTCATCAGTTCGAGGTGCAAATCCGCACCGAGGAAATGCACCGCATCGCTGAGGAAGGCATCGCGGCGCACTGGAAATACAAGGACGGCGGTTCGCCGATCAGCGCGCGCGACGAGCAGCGGCTGGCCTGGGTGCGGCAACTGGTCGAGTGGCAGCGCGACATGACGGATCCGAACGAGTTCCTGTCGACGCTGAAGATCGACCTTTTCCCGGAAGAGGTTTATACGTTCACGCCGAAGGGTAAGGTGGTCGTCGTTCCGCGTGACGGCACGCCGCTGGATTTCGCCTACGCGATCCATACCGAGGTAGGCCACACGTGCGTGGGCGCGCGCGTGAACGGACGCATGGTTCCGCTGCGGACCAAGCTGCGCAACGGCGACATTGTGGAAGTGATCACGCAGAACGGGCACACGCCCAGCCGCGACTGGCTCACCTTCGTGAAGAGCAGCCGCGCACGCAACAAGATCCGGCACTGGCTGAACGAGCACCAGCGCGAGCGCGCCATCGACATCGGACGCAAGCTGCTGGAACGCGAAGCGCGCAAATACAAGGTGCCGCTGTCGCAGTTCGAGGAGGCCGATTTTGCGCGGCTGGCGACCGATTACAGCCTGACTACGCCCAGCGATCTGATGGCAGCGATCGGGTTCGGCAAATATTCGGCGCGGCAGGTGCTGAACCGGCTCGCGCCGGGGCTGATCCATCCGCAGGCCGAGCCGGACGTGACGCCGGCGGCGCCGACCCCGGGCGCCGACGCGGTACGCCGCGTCTCCGCCTCGGCCGGGTCTGACTCGCTTGTGGTCGAGGGGCAGAATGAGTTGCTGGTTTATCGCGCGCGCTGTTGCAACCCGATCCGCGGCGAGGAGATTATCGGCTACGTCACGCGCGGCAAGGGCGTCGCCGTGCACGCGAGAAACTGTCCCAACGTGCAGAACCTGCTGTATGAAGCGGACCGCCGCATCTCGGTGGAGTGGGCCAAGAGCCCCGACGAAAAGGCAGGGCGGCCGCAGACCTATCCGGTGAAGCTCACGGTGCACTGCGACGATCGCGCCGGGATGCTGAAGGAGATCACCGCGGTGATCAGCGACGCCAACGCGAATATCCGCAGCGTGGAGACGCATCCTGGGGATGCGGGCGACGCGATGATCGAGTTCGTTATTGATGCCGAGGACGTTCGGCATCTCACGCAACTCGTGCTGGGACTCCGCCGGCTGCCGGGCGTGCGCGACGTGACGCGATCGCAGAAGCTGTAGCTACTTCCCTCCCTTCGCCCGCAGCACCACTTCGATGTTTCCCCGAGTTGCGTTCGAGTACGGACAGGCGCGATGCGCCGCCGCGGCCAGCGCTTCTGCGCCGGCCTGGTCCTGCTCGGGGATGGTGACGTCCAGTTCGACGCGCAGGGTGAAGCCTTCGCCTTTGCCATCATCGAACGGGCCCACGCCGACGCGGGCGCGCACAGAGACGACGCCGGTCTTCTTTCCCGCCTGCTGCGCCTGGTACTCCACTGCGCCGCCGAAGCAGGCGGCGTAGGCCGCGCCGAAGAGCTGCTCGGGATTCGTGCGGTCGCCTTTTCCGCCCATTCCCGGCGGGAGAGCCAGATCCATATCGATCAGCCCGTCGGAGCTGCGCACATGGCCGTGGCGCGCGCCTTCGGCAGTGACATCGGCGGTATACAGAACCCTCATCGTTTCGTCGTCCTCCGTTTCTTTGTAGCGGGGTTTTGCTCACTGGGTTGCGATTCGTAAGATGCGCCGGCTTCCAGGGTGCCGAGACAGGCCCGCAGTTCCTCCGGCAGCGGAGCTTCGAGGTGCAGTTGCTTCCGCGTCACAGGATGCGTGAATTCCAGCTCGGCGGCGTGCAGGAAGTTGCGAGGGAGCGAGAGCTGCGAGCCGCCCTTCTCATGTGAAATCTGCGCGGGAGCGCCGTACAGCGTGTCGCCGACGACAGGATGTCCGATGGAGGCCATGTGGACGCGAATCTGGTGCGTGCGGCCGGTTTCGATGCGGACGCGGACGAGCGTGAATTTGCCCCACGGCGATGTGATCCGGCGCTCGACCGTGTAGTGCGAGACGGCCGAGCGGGCGCCTGCTTCGCGGCGCGTCGTCATGCGCGTGCGCCGCAGCAGATCGCGCGCGACCGGCGCGTTGACGGTACCCGAGTCCTGCCTGAGGTGGCCGTGCACCAGGGCGATGTACATCTTGCGCATCTCGCGGCGGGAGAACATCTCCGCCAGCCGCGCGTGTACCGCATCGTTGCGGGCCACGACGATCAGGCCGCTGGTCTGCTTGTCGAGGCGATGCACGATGCCGGGGCGGAGCTCACCGCCGGTCGAGGAGAGCGTTCCGTAACGGTGGAGCAAAGCGTTGACCAGCGTGCCGGCTTCAGTGGCGCCTGCTCCCGCATGGACCATCATGCCGGCCGGCTTGTCGATCACGGAGAGCGCATCGTCCTCATAGACGACGCGCAGCGGGATGTCTTCAGCGAAGGCTTTCAGCGGCGGACGAACCGGATCGCCGAGCACCTCGACGGTCTCGCCGCCGCGCAGCCGATACGAAGCGCGCGGGGATTGGCCGTCCAGGCGGATCTTCTGCTGCTCCAGCAGGAGCTGGACGCGTTCGCGGCTCACGCCTTCGAGTTGCCGGGTGAGCCAGGCATCCAAACGCTGGCCGGCCGCTTCGGCAGGAACGATGAATGTGCCAGCCACAGTTACCTGTGCCCCGCGTACTCTCCTGGTCCGGTCAGACCCGGAATCCACGAGGGCAGATTGGGCTGCGGCGGCGGAGGTGGAGGCGCTTCAGGCGGAATCCAGCCGCGCTGCACAAGCCAGTTGCGCAGCAGCATGGGCCAGGTGGAAAGCGGCAGGATCGAGCCGCAGAGCCCGCAGCCGTGGTTCGAGTAATCATAGACGTGCAGCTCGGCGGGAACATGATGCTCGACGAGCGCGCGATAAAAATCCAGGGTATTCGCGATGGGGACGGTAGGATCGTTCTCGGTCGCGAACAAAAACGTGGGCGGCGTGTCGTTGGTGACCGCGAACTGGTTGGAATATCGGCCCTCGAGGACCGGATCCACATCGGGGCCGAGCAGGTTCATGCGGGAGCCGGCGTGCGCCTCGGGCAATTGCATAGCGATCACCGGGTAAGAGAGCACCATGAAGGCTGGCCGGCAGCTTTGCTGATCCACAGGATCGGTGGACTTGAGGGGCGCGGCATCCGCATCGCAGTGCGTACCGAGTGTCGATGCGAGATGGCCACCTGCGGAGAATCCCCAGACGCCGAGGCGGTTTGGATCGATGCCGTACTCGGCGGCATGCGCGCGAATGATCCGCATGGCACGCTGGCCATCGAGAATGGGCGCTGGGTAGTGATATGGCTTGACGCGGTAGTCGAGAACAAAAGCGGCGATGCCCTGAGTATTCAGCCAGCCGGCAATCTGCACGCCCTCATGGCCGATGGCGACGTGCTCGTATCCGCCGCCGGGAATGACGAGAACAGCGGTACTCGTGGAGCGCTTCTGGGGCAGGAATGCGTACATGCGAGGCTTGTCGGCTTCGCCGTCGCCCTGCGCTCCCGGAGCGCCCTGCGGCCACAGGTAGATGGGCGGCGGAATGCCAGGGGGAAGTTGCTGTGCGTGCAGAGAGCCGGCGGCGATCAGAGCAAAGCTCCAGAGGAGGGGTTTCCAGTTCATCCGGAACAGTATAGAGAGTGAGCCGTGCCAGCTGCGCAGCCGCACCGCGGCCCGGAGCTTTCGCAGGGCCAAAACTGTTTTGCGTCAATTCACGTCAGGGGCCGCTGCTGTGATGGCCGTCACTGAAGAGCGTGCCCGTGCACGGGGGTATACTCCATTCCTCACCGGAAAAAGCAAGCATGCATGCGAGGTGTGAACCATGCAAGCCGCTGTACATCATATTCCGCTCTCTTTACCCAAGAACGAACCTCGTCCGCAACTCGTAGCAAGGGTCCCCGTCGATCGCCGCCCTTCCGACGGCGACGACTGGATCAAAACCTATCTGCGCCTGCAGGAGCAATTTCTTCTGGAGGAGATTGCCTCCGGAGAAGGCGACAGCTGGCAGGACATCACGTAGACGGCCGGAAAATCCGGCCCCGCAAAATTAACTTCTCATCGAGCGGCTATCGCATGCCCATGGGCAGCGCGTCGCGCAGGAACGAGTGTCCCTGATCGGACTTCTGGTCGTCCTTGTCTTTCGGCCAGGTCCAGTACATGCCCAGGTAGGCGTAGTTCTCTGTCTGCCCGGCTACGGAATGTCCGTAGCAGAAGAGAATTTCGTGGTTCGGATTGTGTTTGAAGTGGTAGTAGCCGCCCATGTCAATCATGGTGGAGGCTTGGGTCTGGGGTGTGGCAACACCTTCCTTGCCGTGGGAGAAGACTTCGCCGCCGAATTCAAGACGCTCGCCGAAGGTGTACTTCAGCAGGAAACCGCCATAGGGGAAGTCGCGATAGCCTGTCTGCGGAACAACGGCTTCGCCGGCGCCTCCGTCCAGCAGCCACTTGCCGTAGTTCTTCTGCAGCCAGAGCGGGAACTTAAACCACGGCTTGCCTACGCCGAGTCCCTTGTCGTAGCTGCCGGTTGGCATCTCGTACATGATGAAGGGACCAATCTGCGGGACGTGCTTCGATTCCTTAATCACAGCGATCTTGGTGCCCAGTTCCATGTCGATGAGGCCGAACTCGGTCGGGCCCTGGCCTTCGTCCAGCGCAGCGTACGCCGGGTGATTGCGGGGAGCGACAACGCCCCAGGGCAGAATGGCGTGCAACTGCAGGCGGGGAACGGCGCCCCAGTTGAACTCGAATGCCGGGCCGCTGGAATCCATCTCGACCGGCGTGCCGTCGGCCAAGCCAAAGATGTAGAACTCGTAGTGGTGGAGATCGACGGGGACGGGGTCGTCGATCTGGTAAGGAGGTCCCTGGCCCCAGGCAGCGGCCGCGACCATCAGGATCACAAGACTGCACAGCAGACAGCGATTCTGTGTCATGCGTGGAGCGTTCCTCGTTGCATGTTATTTCCCAGGCAGCAAATCCTCAAAGGGCGGAAAGGTCAGCAGAAAGGCGACGGCGAGCAGAACTCCCGCTGCCAGGCTCACTTTGCGGAGCGCGCAGTCGCGATCCCGCCAAAGCCGGTGCAGCACAAACCAGGCGATCAGCCAAATCAGGATGGCGAGCGTGCTGACGCCGGAGAGCGGGCCCGTTGGTTTCCAGAAAGACAACAAGCGCGCCGCGGATTTGGAGGCGTCGCCAATGACCGCGAGCACACCGAGGGCACAGCATCCCAGGGATGCTGCAAGGATGGCCGCGCCCGCTGCTCCGGTTCGCACAGCCGCTTCGGTTCGCAGCTCCGTTGCGTTCATTCCGCGCCTCGAGACAGATGGATGATGCTGCCGCCGGAAACGGGTGCATTCTTGTCGATGAGAGCGCCTAATCCGGCGGCAATGGCGGTGGCCAGCAGAGCCGTGAGCGCGAAGGCGGCCACGGTGATGCGGACGCGACGCATCTCTTGCCCGGCGCTCTGAAACCGGATCAGAATCCAGGCCGCCGCGGTGATCAGCATCGGTGCGAACCAGGCCACGTGCTCCTTCCATTCCATGCCGAGGGTATGCCAGCCGGCCGTGCGGGGGTCCGACAGGAGCAGCCTCTGTGGATAGCCGGCCAGGTCCGCACCCGGCGGCGGAAGCGCACGATACCAGGGATAGACGATGTAGGCGCCACTGAGCACGGCTGCCCATCCCAGCAGGACGATGACGACCAGATAGACGCGCTCCCAGCGGAGGGCCGCCTGGGTTCTCTGCAGTTCGCCGCGAGTGCCGAGGGACTGGGCGAGCAGCACGACCATGCCGAAGACCGCCATCAGGAAGAGGCCTCCGAAAAACATGCCATGGGTGGCGGTCATCAGATCGCGCCAGGTAATCTGCATCGGCTTTCCCGTGCACCCGCTCCGTTCAACTGCAGCTCTGCACTGCGACGAAAGAGAGAGGGCAGGCGCTGTTGCGCCATGCTATCACCAGAAAGCAAACCGGCTATGAAGCGGCAACCGCTGGGGCTTCGGAGGGGCGACGCCACCAGAGCGCTCCCCCGGCAATGACGGCGAAAATCGCAAGCACCTGCGCTGGAGTCAGTCCGGCGAACAGGCCGGCTACATCACCGCGAAAAAACTCCACGAAGAAGCGCGCCAGGCCATAGAGAAAAAGCCAGGCTCCGGCGATTTCGCCAGCGCGCCGAGTACGTAAGGCCAGCAGCAGGACAAACATCGCCAGGGATGCAGCAGCGTCATACAGCTGCACGGGATGCAGTTTGACGCCGAGCGGCACGCGATACCAGAGGTACGCGACAAAACTGCGGTAGATCACACCCCAGGGGAGCGCGGTGGGTCGGCCCCACGCCAAGCCTCCGCAGAACGCGCCGAGGCGATTAATGGCGAAGGCCAGCGCGAGTCCCGGAGCAGCGGCGTCGGCGACGACCAGCTGCGGCATGCCTTCGGCCAGCGCGTAGACGATGGCCGCGAGTACGCCGACAGCGGCGCCGCCCAGGACGATCCAATCGCCCGGAATGTTGGCCAGGCCAAGCACCCAGAATGGATGCGCGCGGAACGCTTCGAAATTTGCAAGGACCAGCAGGAGGCGCGATCCAAAGAGGGCGCCAATAATGCCGACGAGCCCCAGATTCCACATGCGGTCGGAGCGCAGTCCGAGACGTCGCGCCTGCAGCACAGCGAAGGCGAGGCCGGCGAGCAGGGCCACAGCCGTGAAAACACCATACGTGGGAATAGCGATGCGTCCGAAATGGAAGAGGAGCGGATGCAAGGAAGCCGGTATCAGGAGCGGTTTCGCTCAGGCGGCAAAAAGAGGAACCGACCCGCTGGGCCGTGGGACAGTACGCCGGTGAACCCGTCCTAAGACGGTGGGAACTCTCCGCGGCTCTTTAGGCATTCCGGACTGGCGGACACTGCGCACCGAGCCGATTTGTCGAGTCGAGCTCCCTGTTCAATGAATGTAGGTTCAACCAGCGTTGACCGTCCTCACCTGCTTTGCAGGCCGGTCTCTTGACTGGATGCTAACGGGGGTCACCCGATTTGGCAAGTCGCGGTCGACGCCGCGAAAGTGGGATTGTGCGGAACTCCTGTGCGCTCACGAAGAAGGCGTGTGGGCAGCGTAGAGCACGAGGGTCCTCGCTACACTATCCTTTCCATGCTGCGCACCGTCCAGGCAACCCGCTATGTGCTTCCACTGCGCGAGGGCGGCTCTCTGCCGGCGATTGTCGAAGCCGACGACCTTGGGCTGTACGTGGTGAAGTTTCGCGGCGCCGGACAAGGCGTACTGGCGCTGATCGCCGAAGTGATTGCCGGAGAAATTGGACGGGCACTGGGCCTTCGTGTTCCGGAACTCGTGCTCGTGGAGATCGATCCGGCGTTAGGACGCAATGAACCGGATTACGAAATCCGGCAACTGCTGAAGGCGAGCCCCGGTTTGAACCTTGGGCTCGACTACCTGCCTGGCTCGACGATGTTCGATCCGGCAGCCCGCGACACTGCACCGGCGGACGAAGCCTCAAGGCTGGTGTGGTTCGACGCCTTTGTCCAGAACGTCGATCGCACCGCACGCAATGCCAACCTGCTGGTTTGGCATGGGAAGCTCTATCCCATTGACCATGGGGCAGCGCTGTTCTTCCATCACAACTGGCCCACGCGCGAGCAGAAGATCACGTCGCCGTTCACGGAGATCGCCGAGCATGTGCTGCTGCCGTGGGCGGCGGAGATCGATCCGGCGGCATGCGCGGCGCACGAACGCCTGACGACGGAAACGCTGGAGCGTATCGTGAACCTCGTGCCCGAGACCTGGCTCGAATCGGTGCCGGACGGCGTGCCCGTGGCCGAACGGCGCGCCGGCTACGTGGAGTTCCTCACGCGCAGGCTCGCCGCGTCGCGCATCTTTGAACAGGAGGCGATTGGTGCCCTCGCCCGCCTCGTTTGATTACGCGATTCTCCGCGTGGTGCCTCGCGTGGAGCGGCAGGAGTTCGTGAACGCGGCGGTGGTGGTCTACTGCCCGGAGCGGCGGTATCTGGCTGCGCGCGTCCACTTCGATGCGGCGCGCGTGCTGGCGCTGTGGCCGGAAGCAGACGTAGGCCTGATCCAGCAGCATCTCGAGGCCGTGCCGCGCATCTGCGAGGGAGACGAGTCTGCCGGGCCCATTGCGCGCCTTGCGCAGCGGGAACGATTCCACTGGCTCACGGCGCCGCGCAGCACGATCATTCAGCCATCGCCAGTGCACACCGGCGTTTGCGACGCGACGGACGATCTCCTGGACCGTCTGGAGAAGCAATTCCTGGCGTGAAATGGCGCGGAAGCGTTTTGCACCGCATCGCCCGGCCAGGTTTTCGTGACCCATATCACTGCTCAGGATCGAGACGTTGACCGCCGTTTCTGCGCGGGCATATATTGCCTGGCAGCGGAGGGCGTGAAGCTATGTCCGTCGTGATCCGCACGCTTGCATACGCCACAGTCTTCATCGGATTCCTGATTATTTACCTGCCGAGCCGCATTCTCGGGTGGACGGGGACCACGATGCCCCTCGAGTATCACGGCCCGCAAATAACCGGGATGGTCGTAGGCCTGCTGGGCGTGGCGCTGACCTTCTCGTGCGTGATCAGCTTCATCCGCATGGGCCGGGGGACGCCGGCGCCGTTCGATGCGCCGCGGCAGCTGGTGATTCGCGGGCCGTATCGCTTCGTCCGCAATCCCATGTACATCGGGGCGGCGCTGATCCTGGCGGGCGTGGCGATCTTCTACGAGAGCCCGGCGATCGTGATTTACGCAGTGGCTTTTCTGCTGCTGTTTCATTTGTTTGTCGTGTTTTATGAGGAGCCAACGCTGCGCCGGAAATTCGGGCCGGATTACATCGCTTATTGCCATCGCGTGGGGCGATGGTGGCCGGCGCTGCACACCATGACGCGCTACAGCAACAGCTCATCTCACAGCTGAGCTTGATCGAACATCTGTCGCGGGGCTTCCGCTGGACTGTCGGAAGGAACGGAGACTCAGCCGGCTCTGCGTTCTTCGCCGAGTACTTCGTCGAGCAGGCCGCTGAGGGTGTGCGCGCGCGAGCGCAGCGCGGCGGCGTTGTCGCCGGGAGCGGTGAGCGCCGTATAGCGTTCCGTGAGCCGGGCCAGCTCATCAGCGAAGTTCAGCGCGGCGAGCACAGCGACGCGGAGCGAGTCCACGGTGCGGCCGTGGGCGGCCACGGCGCGCATCTTGGCGTCCACGGCGGCGGCGAGTTTCTCCGTATAAGCGGGGTCGCTGGCGCGCAGACGATACGTCTGGTCGTAAATCTCGACCGTTACCGCCTGCACTTCGGATTGCGAGGTCGTGCTCATGCCACAATCTCGTCCAGTTGCTTCAGCAGCCGCTCGACACGCTGCCGCACCTGCTCGCGATCCTTTTCCAGGGTGCGGACCTGTTCCTGCGCCTGCTCCAGTTGAATGGCCTGAGCCTCAATTTCGCTTTGCAGCCGGGTGGCACGCTGTTCCGCCTCGGCGCGCGCAGCCCGTTCGCTTTTCACAAGTTCGATGGCGCGCACCACGCGCTGTTCCAGAGCGACAAAATCGTCGACTACGATCTCCGGTTCCTGAAGGCTCAGCGATGACATCCGACTCTCCTGGATTGTTTCGGCGTTCTGCGCGCAGTATAGCTCGATTGGAGCGGTGTAAATCCAGGAAAAACGGCGCGAACAAGATCGAATTCCTCGCGCACAGATTTGTGTGCACCAGGCGCCGCTACTTGAGTTCCCGCGTTTTGAATCCCTGGAAAATTTCTTCGTTGGTTTCCGGTCGTCCGACGTCGCCCTTATGCTTGTGCACAATGCGCGGCGACACTGTACCGTTGACGCTGGTGCGCGGGGCGACTTCGTCGGCGTGTTCCGGCCCGCCGTGTTCCGGCGCCTGGCGCTGATGCTCAGCCGCATCGCGCCGCGCCTCCCCTGCATCCTGAGCGTGCTTGCCTGGTTCTGCCATGCGAACCTCCTCCCTGAGGAGAGTCCGCACGAGCCGAAGCTGTTGCCCGGGACGGAATGATTCAGTGATGGGCGGGGCCGTGAAGCAGCATCCAGATCACGAGTCCGATGAGGGCGGCGAGCAGAACGCCCACGGCGGTGGCGGCCTTGCGCACGGTGGACTGGACCGAGTGAATGTCTTCGATGATTTCCGTGGCATCGGAGCCGCTGCGCTCGGCAGCTTCGCGGGCGCGGGTGACCTCGTCTTCGAGGCGCTTGATCTGCACGGACTGATCCTGAACGAGGGTGCGCAGATCGCGCTGGCTGACCGCGAGCTCGCCCATATTGCGGGTCAGCTCCGCGGAGCCTGGTCCGGCTGCCGCCTGCGTGACTTCCATCAGGCGGGAGAAGAACGGCAGCACGCTGCGGAACTGCATCAGCGTATTGATCATTTGCGCCTGCTCGGGCACTGGAACCGTCTCCAGCTGCGTCTGTCCGGATCCGTTGGTTGCGGCTGGCTTTGATGGCGGTTCATCGGATGCGAGAGCAATGAGGCGGTCAACGGCCGATTCGGCAGGTCGGGGGCTCATGGGGGTGGTGATCCTGCTATCACTATAGCCAAAAGGCGGCCACTCCCCGGAGCTCTTCCTGGCTGTGGAGAAGTTGATATCAGGGGGCAAATCCAAATCGATGGGCAAGCCAGGGATCTTCGGTTCCTGCGACACGTTTCCTCCGCGTGACCTGAATCCGGGACGGGTCGCCTGCCTGCTTCGATTGCAGGAGCCCGGTGAGTTGTTCTATCGGCCTGACTCAGCCTTATCGCTGGTAGCGGCTGCCTGCTGGCGCAGTGCGTGGATGACGACGCGCAGCATCTCTTCTTCCGGAGCCGGTTTCCCCGTCCAGATCTCGAACTGGCGCGCACCCTGGTGCACGAACATTTCTACACCGGTGATGACCGGCAGGCCTTTTTCGCGGGCCATGCGGATGAGCGGCGTATCGACCGGGTTGTAGACCAGATCGAACACCAGTCGCGCATTCAGTTCCTTCGGCTCCAGAATGCTCGCCGGCTTAACCCCGCGCATTCCCACAGGCGTGGTATTCACGATGACATCAAAGTTCGTCTTCGCGATCTGCTCTTTGCGGATCGTCTTCGCCTTCGCCTGGCGGGCCAGCTTTTTGCCGGCCTCCGGAGTACGGTTGAAGATGAAGACTTCGGCGCCCTTCTCGACCAGTCCGAAGACCGCGGCGCGTGCCGCACCTCCGGCGCCGAGGATGAGAATTTTCGCGCCGCGCAGCTGCAGCCGGCGTTCCAGCGGGCGCACCACCGCAGCCACATCGGTATTAAAACCGAAGAGCCTGCCGTCTTCGCCGCGCACCACCGTGTTGCACGCGCCGATCTTCTGAGAAAGCGCGTCGGTGCGTTGGAGGTGCTTCATAATCTCGGTTTTGAACGGCATGGTGACCGCCAAACCGTGCAGCGGAACCTCGCGGACCAGGGCCAGCAGATCATTGAGGCGCGTGGTCTGCAGTGGTAGAAAAACGGCATTCACCGTCTCGCGGCGGAAGGCGATGTTCTGCATGAGCGGCGACAGCGAATGCTTCACTGGGTTGCCGATCACGCCGTAAACCTTTGTGGAAAGGTCGATCTGGTCGATGCGCCACGCCTCACGCAGAGTGCGAGCGTCGATCTGTCCAGGACCGGTTTCCTGACCCATGTGGGCGGAAGCAAAGGTGAAGACGCTGCCGGCGCGCAGGCCCAGCACCCGGCTGATGGTTCCCTGCTCTCCCATGGAAATTCCGATCAGCTCGGCTTCGTCGCGGCGGCGCTCGAGGAAACGCATCATGGTGACGTTGTCGGTGAGCGTCTTCGCGGTGGAAACGATCTTCACGAATTCCGGCTGAAACGGCTTGATGCGCTCGAAGATCTTATCGAGATCCTTCGTGGCCTCGAAGTCGTGATAGCTGATGATGAGCGCAGCGCCGCGGCTGCGCAGCCGGTTCATCTGCGCCGACTTGATGTGCTCGGCGGTCTGCAGCTCCATGTCGACCAGGTGGCATCCGGCCAGCGCGGCCTTCTCGAGGACTTCCAGTTCGGCAGCAATGGCGCCGCGGAATTTGCCGCCGGTGGCGGCCCGACGACAGGTGGCAATCGCCGTGACCTCACCGCGCTCATAGAGGAAGGTCTTCAGCCTGGGGATGATGGCCAGCGGATTCGGCAGGTAGTCCAGGCGAAACTCGACGAACTGGTTCTCGCGGACGATCTGTTCCGCGTTGTTGAGCATATCGGCGGGAGTGGATCCGGTAATCGCGACGCAGATTTTTCCGATGCGTGACCGGATATAGTGCGCGGTCATCGCCAGGCGGTCGGCGCTGCCGTTGCGACCGTCGCCTGCATGGAGATCGACGGTGCGGGTGGACGCAGAGATGCCGTTGCCGCCCTGTTTGGGGGTTGTCGCCCGCGCCTCTGGGGCCCGCTCTGCGATGGTGCCAGCCTTCATACCCGCAATTGCCGCATATTAAAGGGGTTTACCTGCCATTGCAAGTATAATTCCATTTTGTTGGACGCCCGGGTGATGAAAAGGCGGTTTGTCTGCTGCCACTTGCGTGCACCGATCCGACCTCGGCACCCATGCACTTCCCTAACTTGTTTTGATTCATAACCATGTCCGTGGATTCGGCTTTTCCACCACGGCAGCGCGGGGCCGCGCCCTAAAATGGCAACGACTCCCATGAAGAAGACTCGCGTTGGTATCCTCTTCGGCGGACGCAGCGGCGAACATGAGGTTTCGCTGCTTTCCGCCGCTTCCGTGCTCAAGGCCATCGACCGGACCAAATATGACGTGATTCCGGTGGGGATCACCAAGCAAGGTCAATGGGTTACAGCAGGCCACGCGGAGCGGCTTCTCGCCGGGGACAAGGCTGAAGCCCTAGAAAAAAAGCATCTCCGCGCCGGGGATCCCGAGGCGACCCAGGCAGCCGCCGTCCTGCGGAGGGGGGAGTCGGTGATTGTCCCGCCGGTGCCGCAGAGAGGTCCGGGAGCGGAACACACCGGCTCGCTGGTGCCTTTCGAGCGGGATGCCCGGGCGATGGCCCCTGCGAGCCCTGATGCGGTCCTGAACCTTGATGTGGTGTTTCCGGTCCTTCACGGCACCTTCGGAGAGGATGGGACGATTCAGGGGCTGTTCGAACTGGCAGGCATCGCCTACGTCGGCTCGGGGGTGCTTGGCTCGGCGACGGGCATGGACAAGGACATCATGAAGCGGTTGTTCGCCTCGGCAAAGCTGCCGATCGTGAAGCACGTCACGTTTTTGCGCGGCGATTGGGAGAAGAGCCCAAAGAAGATCCGCAGCCGCATCGAGAGCGCGCTGCGCTACCCGCTGTTTGTGAAGCCGGCCAATCTGGGATCGTCGGTGGGTATCAGCAAGGCGCACAACGGCAAAGAGCTGGGACCGGCCATTGAGCTGGCTGCGCAGTTCGATCGCAAAATCGTGGTCGAGCAGGGGGTAGGCGGCGCGAAGGGCAAGCCGCGCGAGCTGGAAGTCGCGGTTCTGGGCAACGATGATCCTGAGGCTTCGGTGGTGGGAGAAGTCGTACCCATCAAGGAGTTCTACGATTACGAAGCGAAGTACCTGAGTGAGGGCTCCGACCTCATCGTGCCGGCGAAGCTGACCAGGGAACAGACAAAGCAGGTCCGGGAGATGGCGATCCGGGCTTTTCAGGCCTGCGACTGCGCGGGCCTCTCGCGGGTGGATTTTCTGATGGAGCCGGGGAAATCCGGGCGCATCTACGTGAACGAGATCAACACTTTGCCGGG
>DATGJK010000159.1:0-2913 GCA_035295245.1 Acidobacteriaceae bacterium | reverse complement strand
GGACAGCGGCCAGGTGCGCGGCGGCGTGCAGCGCGATGCGGAGGCCGAGGTCCAGGCGACCCTCTATCGGCGGCAGGACGACCGCCTGATCTGGATCGATCGCGCATCCGGAGGCACGATTGCGCTGACAGAATATGTCCGACATATGGCCCGTATACGTTCCGACGTGCAGTGCGTGTTGGACGCTGCGCGGACAGCTTACGCGTATCTACGGTCTAGCTTTGACGAATACTGCCGCAAGTTCGAACGATAGTCTCTTCACATACCCATCGACATCGTGTCAGGCTCTATTCCAAAGGAGGAAAGGCAATGTCCAAGTGGCGCTATCATTCGATTCTGATGCGGGACCTCTCCATCGCGGATGCGAAGCTGAATGCGGAAGGAGAGCGAGGCTGGGAGCTGGTCTCCGTCTGCCTGGTGGACGCAAACACCGCACGTGCGTACTTCAAGCAGCCGACCGAGGAGGTGACCGAGGCTGTCGTGCAGGCGGAGCCTGCGCTCGTCACGCAGAATCCGTTCTAAGTATCCGGGCTGTCAAACTTCTACGAAGTTTGATCGTCATGCTGTTCGGACCGTACTAATCGCTGAGACAGAGACCGATCAAGCGCGCCGCCTCGATCATCGGGTCGTCGAGGGGGATGGTCTTCCGGAACCCGGCGACCCGCTCCAGCGGGACGGGCACAAAGGCGTTCCCCTTGACGGCGACCATGACCCCGAAAACGCCCTCGGAGATCAGGCGGGCGGCCGTACAGCCGAGTTGTGTCGCCAGCAGGCGGTCCGTGGAGGTGGGCATGCCACCACGCTGCACGTGGCCCAGGGTCGTCACACGCGTCTCCAGGCCCAATGCCTCCTGCAACTGAATGGCAATAAGCGCGCTGGTAATGGGTGGAACTGACTCGCTGCCCGCCTCTATCTCCGCGGCGGCGTACGGTCTGGCTCCTTCGGCCACCGAGACGATGCTGAAGCGCCTTCCGCGGGTGCGTCGTTGCGCGAGCGACTCGATCACCTTCTCGACGCGGAAAGGGATCTCCGGGATCAGACAGACGTCCGCACCGCCTGCCAGGCTGGCCCCCAGCGCAAGCCATCCCGCATTGTGCCCCATGATGTCCACCAGAATAATGCGCTGATGGCTCGAGGCGGTCGTATGCAGGCGGTCCACGGCCTCGGTGGCGATGTGCATGGCCGTGTCGTAGCCGAACGAGACGTCGGTCTCCACGACATCGTTGTCGATCGTCTTGGGCAGCGTAATCACGTTCAGGCCGGCCTTCTGCAGTCGCAGCGCGTTCTTTGCCGTTCCGCCGCCGCCGATACAGACGAGACCGTCGAGCTTGAGCCGGTGGTAGTTTTCCACGGCGGCGCCGGTCATGTCGTGGAAGGTGCCGTCGGCCAGCGGCATCTTATGGGGCTTGTTGCGGCTGGTGCCGAGGATGGTACCTCCCAGGGTGAGCAGACCGACCAGCTCATGTTCGTGCAGGTGGATGACACGGTTCTCGACGAGCCCTGTGAAGCCGTCGAGGATGCCGATAACGTCCATCCCATAGGTTCCGATGACGGCCTTGGCGACCCCCCGGATGGCGGCGTTGAGACCGGGGCAATCTCCCCCCGACGTTAGGATCCCAATCGTTCGCGGTTGTCTTTTTGCACGCATAATAGATCAGGCTGCCTCCAGGTTGATTCAAGGTTTCGCTCATAGTCAGGCGACGTTTTTTTGGGATCCCCAACAATGACGGCGGCACTTATTCGCCGTAGACAAAGGCGCCGCCGAGGTGCCCGGCGTAGGAGATGAGCACCAGGCCCGCAAAGGCGACCACAATGTAGACGATACGCAGCGCCGTGCTCATCTTCTCATGCCGGCGGAACCGGAGCGCCACCAGAACCCACATGATGATCGTCCCGACCACGGCCAGGAGAATGTGGTTTAAGATCAGTCCTTTGAGGGGAATCCCCATCAGCAGCATGGCGACGATACCGGTTGTGATCGCGGCGAAGGAGCTGACGGCCGCCATGATGAGATTATACCAGCCCGCGATCAGGAGCCTCGGATCGTTGCGGCGAAAGCCGATCAGATCCAACAGCAGTCCCCCGATGAACAGGGCGATGGGGAAGTGGACGATCGCAGGGTGGTAAGCATTCGGCGGCAGCAGGGGCTTCTTCTCCGGCGCCGCCGTGCGGCTGGCCACCGGTGTGATCGAGCTGCTTGCCGCCGGAGCCTGCCCTGGGCCTGCCGGCTTGGGGTCTGCGGGCGCCAGTCCCTGTTTGATCTTCTCCAGGTTGGATATATCGCCGGGATGGGAGGCCTGCGCCTCCACACTGTGGAGGATAGCGGGCGTCAACGTCTGGGATCCCGCGCTCCGAATCGCCTGGAAGATCTGCTCGCCGTAAGGATTTCGCTTCTGAAAGTCCGAATCGGAAGCGTGGCAGTTGGCGCAGGAACGAGAAGACAGCGCCGTCGCGTAGGGCTTATAGGTCTCCGTTAAAACGTCCAGAAAAGGGGGCTTGGCTTGTGCCGCGGTCGCCACCGCCAGGCAGAACCCTCCCACGAGGAACATACAGGGTATTCTCATCCTACAGATCTCCTTGAAATCGTCCACTCTCAGCGGCTTCTGCCGGATGCGGAGGATTCTTCCACGTCCGTGCCACGCCGAGTGATAGGTTGTCATCGGCAATGCCTGCTCTAGCGTCCGGCCGTCCAGGCGGCAAAGGCCGGTTTTGTTTCCAGCAGGATCTCCCGTATCGCCTTGCGATCCGATTCGGAGAGATGCGCGAACTCTTTGCTCCGGTCCCGGCCGCTCAACACTTCCCCCAGTCGGCGGAACACGTAGCCTTTCACCGGATCGGGCAGAGAATCGAAAGCGTCCGAGTAGATCGTATAGCTGCACGGATAGCGAAAGAGCCTGCGCTTCAGGTCGAGAT
>DATGJK010000158.1:0-13465 GCA_035295245.1 Acidobacteriaceae bacterium | reverse complement strand
GCGGAGCTCGCCCAGGTGCCTTAACCTCAATCATGCCTTCAGTTGATTAAAAAACTGACAATCGGCCGCCTCAAATTCTGGCCTAGAATCGCAGGCTGTGAAGCTGACAAAAACTCAACTGCGGGAACAGGTGGAGCTGTGGAACGCGCGCTATCCGGTGGGCACCGCTGTGCTGTACACGCACGTTGCCGCCTCAGGTGAGACACGTATCGAGTACACCCGATCAAAAGCAGCGATCGCGGCGGGCAGCACGGCGGTGGTCTGGATCACAGGTCACTGGTGCGCCGTCGCGATCGCGTGGCTGACTCCGCATCCGGAATTGCCGCGGCGTACCGCCCTTGAGCCTTTACTGCGCACCCTGCACGCGTTCAGGCCACTGCTGCTCATAAATCCACTGATGGCCGTAAACCGGCTTGCCCTCCAGGCTGTGGTGTTTCGCGGTCTCGATCCGCATGCGCCAGATTTCCCCGTGTTGTCGCTTCATGTGCTGGAAGGGGAATACTATCTCGGTGCGATCGTGCAGGCCGAAGGAATCCAGCAGTTCTCTGATGTGGTCTGTGGGCACGATGCCCTGGATGCGATCGTCAGACTGCGTTTCGACTCCGAACTTGGCAGCGAGTTCGTCAGGCGGTCCAAACTTCCGTACCTTCACCGGCGGCGGCGCCGATGGTGGCGTGTGTTTTGATTCGTGCTTCTCTGTGCTCATGGCTCTGCACTCCTGGCCGCAATTATACTCAGATTGTGAAAGTCGGGAAGCTCTGCACGGTCGGTGACTCCACGGGCGTCGTCGTGCCGCGGCAGTATCGTGAGCAGCTCGGCTGGATGAAGGGCGATCAGATCGCACAGGCCATTGTCGGCAACACGATCGTGTTGAGCAACGTGACCCAGCGCCTGACCAGGACCTTCGTCGCGCGAAAGGAATATGGCGATGCGAAAGCGATCGGCCGGCGCGTCCGCTGATCAGTACGAACGGATTCCCGTCGACCTGATCGATGAGCCGGCAGTTCCGGAACGCGAGACGATGGACGAGCAGGAACTGGGAGAGCTGGCGATGAACATTCGCGAGGTGGGTCTGATTCAGCCACTAACGGTGAAACCAGTCGGAAAGCGTTTTGAAGTGATCGCAGGACACCGGCGATTGCTTGCATGCCGCATCGTGGAGTACTCCCCGGTTCCCTGCATCGTGAAGGCGCCCTCTGAAGTCGATCCGCTTGCGCTGCTGATCGCGGAGAACCATCACCGCGAAGACCCCAACCCCGTTGAAGAGGCGCGCTTCTATCAGCGCGTGCTGGTCGAGCAGTGCGGCAACGATGTCGACGTGCTTTGCCTCAAGGTGCGCCGCAAGCGTGGCTACGTGGAAGACAGGTTGCTGCTGCTGATGGGTCATGAGTCAGTGGTGGAAGCTCTACACCAACGGAAGATTTCTATCGCCGTGGCGCGCGAGCTGAACAAGTGCAAGCAACCCATTCGCCTCAGGCTGCTGCTGGACACCGCGATCCAGCAGGGCGCCACGGCGCGGCAGGTTGCTGAGTGGCGCAAGGAGCAAGAGGGTCAGCCAGACATCCAGCTGGCAGCAGGGATGGAACCCGATCCGAGTGTGAATCCCGCCGCGCTGCCGGCGATGCCCTTCATGACATGTCTTTTTTGCGAGGACGGATCAGACACCCATCTGATGGAAATCGTCTACCTGCACAAGCCGTGCGCAAGGATCGTGCGCAAGATGCTCGGAAGAATTGAAGAGCAGCCCTCAGCGACGTCGCCGGCGCCGCCCCTCAACTGACGCGATCGCCGAATTATAAGTCTTATACACCACCCCACCCCCCCTCAGGGAGTACAATCGTGCGCATCACCATGCTGAAGCCCTATCACACACCAAGACTGTTTAGACTTGAGCCGATAGAATGCGGGATGGAAGAAGGCTTAGAACTCTGCAGCCGATGCAGACAACAGCTCGCGCACTTCGCCGGCCCAGGCAGCGCGCGGGGAATGATCTGTCAAACACCGGGTTGCGACCTTGAAGGTGTCGAGTTAGAGTTACCGCCCACAGAGACAGCTATCAACGCCAAGGGCACGGAGCAGTTGCATGGAGGAAATTGAAAGCGCGGTGATGCGCATCACTTCCCTTGGCGCTGCTGCTGACAAACAGCTGGCCGCGGCCTCGGTGCTGCAGCCCGGCGGAGCGCGCAATCGATCGATGACGTTTCCCATCGGGACAAACGTCTTCGACCTCGTGACGGGTCAGAACGGAGTGGTCATCGATGGCAAACGCGAATCCATCACTATTCCCACTGCCTGATGCCCAGGTCGTGGAGACGGTGTACGTGAGACTCGATGACGGCCGCATCGTTCCGCGCAGCCCCGAAGAGCTGGCAGCACTGCCGCCAGATCAGCAGCCCAACCTCCTGATCCCGTCGAAGACGTAAACGCCGGCGCCGGCGCGATCGCGATGCCCATTCCCAACCTCGGAGCGATTCTCAGCAGCAATCTGCAGATCGGCGGGAACAAGCAAGAGACTACCGTGGCTCACGCGTACCTCATCGCCCACCAGAACGATTTCGACCGCGTGGCCTTCAATGTCGGGCTGGGTCCAGGAATCGACCTCGGTCCAGGATACGAACCCTGGGTGCAGGCGGCCGCTACAGCGAGTTCGAAGCCCCGCGCCGATATGATCGGGTACCGCGGCAACACGGCCACGCTGGTGGAGTTTAAAGGCCGAATAAACCCATCTGCAATGGGGCAGCTGCTCACCTACTGGCACATCCTCAGGCAGGACAACCCGCAGCTGCTGCAGGTCTACAAGGTCGTTGCCGGGAACACGATTCAGGAAGGGCTGCCGGCGATCTTCGAGCGCTACGGCATCACGATCGAGCTGTACCCCGGCGCAAATCCCCCGCCCTCAACTACCACCTAGCCTTTTGAAGGGATTAGGGTTATAATGGGCTGAAACGTCCATGAATTTGGCACAATTACGGGGTAAAGGCCACTGCTGATGCCGCGAACTTGCAGAGATTCGCTGCAATTCGGCACGTCGGTAACCTGCCACTGTATATTATGTCAAATTCGTAGGTCACACCCATGCATGACGGGTGTGCCGTTTGACCGGCCCCCTCCGCGTTCCGCCATTCGGTTCAGCTACTGAGCCCAGTTCTTGGCGGGACAAAACTCAGCAGTAGAACCCCAAAAATACGGCCTACGGAGGGTGAAGCGCACGGCTTTTCGGCCGCACATCTTCGCCTTGTATTGTACTCCCTCCTGGGCTCGTTCTGAGCAACTTTCTGCAGATATTTTGACCACGCGTGTGCCCCGCCACACCCGCAGAAACGGAGCACGCCTTGACATCCGAAGAACTCATCCTTTTGCTCGACAGCCTGCAGACGCAGCTGCCGAAATGCGCCAACCAGGTGCTGCTGCGACTGGTTTCGAAGTGCGTCACCGCCGGCACGAACGAAGTCGAAATCAGCGGCCATGACCTCGCGACCGAGCTGAACATCTCACGAGACGCGGTGACGGTCGCCGCGCGCGCACTGGCAGGCATCATCACCGTGCGCGGCGGTGAGCGAATATCGACGACGTGGGTGCTGCCTGGCGACTGGTTTGTTGTCCAGCGCGAGCTGTTCGCCGTTGTTTCGCCTGTGGAGAAATCCAGCAGCTGGCAGAGTAACCAGGCCAGACTGGCCTGGAAACCAGGCCAGCAGCTGGACGAGAAACCAGGCCAGACTGGCCTGGAAACCAGGCCAGCTGGCAGAGTAACCAGGCCAGCCTGGACGACTTACCAGGCCAGCACTGGCCTGGAAACTAGGCCAGCACCGACGGAGAATCAGTCAGATGACTCCAAAACTGGCCTGGAAACCAGGCCACGCTCGATCGATCGAGATCGAGGTTTGTCTTCTGTGGAACGTGTATTACTCCTTCGGGATTCGATCGAGGGGGTTAACTGGCTGCCCGAAGAGCTGCGGCAAGACGGCGATCAGCTGAAAAGGTGGCTTCGCTTTTATTTCGCTCAGACTCGCCCTCAGCATCCAGTTCCTGACGGCCCGGATGAAATCATTCAGGCGAAGTGTCTCGCATTGGCCAATCTGGCGAGACTGCAGCACGTCCTCGCACAGCTCCACAAGAAAAGCACCCGTCCTGGGGATAACTGGGCGTGGTTCGTAACCGTTTTCTGTCAGCGGATCAAAGGCACAAAAGACACAAGCACAGTGCCGGCTCCGCCGGCATTCCGACAAACCAAGAAAACCCCTTCTTCTGAACGCCGGCCGGAATTCGTCGACGAGCTGTTGAGCGAAGTCAGCGGCGCAACCGGACGCATGCAGTGAAAACCCCTGGAGAAGAAACCATGAAACTCAAAGATCCGACGATCTACGAAGCCAGGTTCAGCCGGCTGCGTCTCCACGCCTTCGGCATTCCGCAAATTCTCGCGTACACCGAAACGGTTCAGGTCTATCAAGCCAGAGCGAACCCGGAGCTGTGGCGCGCGCGGCCGGTGTTTAACCGCGGGCCGCATCGCTGGGAAGCGATGACGCCAATTGAGCTGATGACGATCATCGAGAACGACTGGTGTGACTGCCTGATCCCGTGGCACAAGACGCCCCAATCGATCGAGCAGACGGTGGATGATTACTTCAGCAAAGTCTCGGGCCCAAGGCGCCGCGCCGGCTGAGGTTATAAGTATTATACTTCACTTCCCTGCCCTCACCGTGGTATCGCTCCTTACAGTCCTGCGTGGATACGCAGGCACGAAGGGAGAGTCTCATGGCGTTGACGGTGAAGAACGCGCAGCAGGCAGCGCAGAAGTACGTCCAGAACGCTCAGGCGGCGGCGCCGGCGTACGCGTCGGGGGTGCAAAACGCGGGTCAGAAGTGGCAACAGAATACGGCCGCCGCGGCCGACACATGGGCGGCGGGCGTCGTACAGGCGACGACTGACGGCCGGTTTCAAAACAGTGTGAACCAGGCCTCCGCGACGAAGTATCAGACGCGATCGTCTTCTGTCGGGCCACAGCGGTATCAGACGGGCGTGGCCGGCGCGCAGCAGAGCTGGCAGACCAACACACAGCCCTACCTCAACACTCTGGCGCAGCTCACCCTGCAGCCGCGGCAGCCGAAAGGCTCAGCTGCGAACTATCAGCGCGTGCAGCAGGTCGGTCAGGCTCTTCGCGCGCAGAAGCTCGGGACGAACCAGTAGGCCGCGGGCGAAAGCGAAAGGAGCACACACAGATGGGTCTCGCAATGGAATTGCTTTCGGGCCGGGCCACGGCGCCGAGCTCTACTCTCACCGCGCTTACGATGGCGTCGGGCAACTCGCTAACCATCCGCAACGCCACCCCCAGCTCACAGATCGCGCTGATCAACATGTGGGCGATGAACAACGCCGCCGGCATCTTCCGCGTGCGATCGCCGAAGCTGCACGACAACGTGCAGGGCATCCGCTACCGCATCGACGCGTCCGACCAGACTCTGCTGATGCCGAACGGCGCATGGCAAAAGCTGTGGCCGCAGGACACGCTCATTGCCGAAATTTCAGGCAGCGCGGTCGGAGGGCAGATCGAACAGGGCCAGCTGCTGGTGTGGTACGCCGATCTTCCAGGTTCGAATGCGCGCCTGGCGAACTGGAGCGCGATCCAGAACAGGATCGTGAATTATCTGACCGTCGAAGTCGCGGTGACCCCTGGTGTTTCCGGCGGTTATTCCGGCCAGGTGGCGATCAACTCGACCTTCGACCTGCTGCAGGCCAACACAGATTACGCCATTCTCGGCGGCATGACGGATGTGGCGTGCGCAGCTGTGCAGATTGTCGGCCCCGACTTCGCTAACTTCGGCATCGGCTTCCCAGGCTTCATGGGCAACCGCAACCTCCCGTCGCGTTTCTTCTACGAGCTGAACTGGCAGCTGAATCTGCCCACGATCCCAATCTTCAATTCGGCGAACAAGAACGGCACGCTGGTGGCAGTGGTCCAGAATCAGACGGGCAACGCTGTGAACGTGACGCTGAACCTCGTGCAGCTGGCACCGCAGTAGCTATGGCGGCGCCTCCGCAATATCAGACGGACGCGGCGGCGCCGGCACAAGGTGCGCTGCTGAAGCTGCAGCCGCACGGCTCTACTCCACCCGTCAACGCCTACGTCACACAGAGCGATCTGCTGGTGCTCAAGGTGTACAGTTCCGCCAGCTCGGCGACTGTCACGCTGACGTGGAAGATGCTGCTGCCCGACGGCAGAATCGTGCTGAACCAGCAGAATGCGATCTGCACGACAGCGCGCAGCCTCAACACGTTCACCTACCCGATGTCCGAGGGGTATCTGCTCGAAGTTGCGGTGGCCGGTGGGACTTCGGGTCAGGCCGATCGCACATTCTGCCAGGTGTCTCTGGCGCCAGGTTCCAGCACCAATTTCCTTGCTGTGCAGGTGCTCTGCCAGGGCTACTCGACCTTCCAGAACGTGCTGACGTGGCCCAACGGCGCCATTAACAGCAACACGACCGGCATGGGCGCTGTGATCGATGTGACCGGCACGACACCGGGCGCCGGCGCGGAGATCAACGAGACGATTCCGACTAACGCGCAGTGGCGTCTGAAGCTCATCTCGTTCACTCTCGTTACGGCGGTCGCGGTGGCAAACCGGACGGTCAGCCTTGTGATCGATGACGGCGCCAATATTCTGTACCAGGTGCCGGCGCTTGCTGTGCAGGCAGCCAGTCTGACCGTGCGTTACTCAGCCGGCGATAACAGCCAGAATCTGACGACCACCAACGGGATCGCGACACTGGCCTTGCCGAACGACTTTCGAATGGCGCAAAACTGGCGCATTCGAACCCTCACCACCAACCTGCAGGCGGCAGACCAGTACTCCGCGCCGCAGTATGAAGTCGAGGAGTACCTGGTGCGCTGATGCCAATCTGGTGCTGCAGAGCCTGCAGGGGCGTTTATTCCGACACTACGCGGGATGGTGGTGTCTACCATCACGCGTGCGGTCCACTGCCTCCGGATGAACACGGTGTGGAGCTGGAACGTCCCGATAAGCGCGATGAGAATCTTGTGGTGAACGCGCGCGATCGGACTGTGGGCATTCGCAGCGAGGGCGCCGGCGTGACGCCTGTTTCCCATGAGCAACTGATGGAGCCTGTGTGGATCGCCGCGCTGAAGAAGCGCATCGCGAAAGAGGAGGAGGAGTAGACTTATGCACCTTGCCCAGCTCGCAATCATTGGACTCGCCAGTCTGTTGTGCCTAGCAGCGCTGTTTGGCGTCGACGTCCAGGCGGCCACGAACATCAGCGTCGTCACCACGGCCGAAACGCTTGCCGTGGTGGGCCAGGCGGTCACGCTGCCCACCAACAACGGAAAGGCCGCGATCCGCGGGTTCGTGCAGCTCAACGTCGGCGCAAGCACGACGGCCGTCACCCTGACCATCTACGCCGGCAACGCGATCGGCGGCCGTGTGGTGGGGGCGCAAAACGCGAATGCCGGCAATTTCACCGCAGGGCAGATCGGCGCCTTCATGGTCGAATTCACCGACGTGCTCGCCGGTGTCTCGGCGGCGCAGTACTGCATGAGCGTTAAGCAGACCGGCGCATCCGGCAACGGAACGATTCTCAACGCCGCGCTGGACACGATGGTGCTGAGCGGGTAAATTCCAAGGGGCGGCCGTTCCGCGCAACGCAACCGGCCGCCATATGCCCGCGGGAGAACTCCGCTATGGATTTGCAGCCAGGACCATTTCTTCAGGGCACCATTGCTGACGTCACTCCGGAAAAGGGCGTGTACGATTTTCTGTCTGATGCAGAGGTGCTCTTTGACCAGCTCATCCTCGCCTCTGACGACTGGGACGCATTCCTGAACGATCTACCGAACCTCGCGGCCGGCCCAGCTGATCCGACGCTGGGCATCGACGACGTGGGACTGCTCAATGAGATCGCCAACCAAACCGCGATCGCAGCGTTTCCGGACGTCGACAGCCTCACGGACTCGCTGGGGATTGCCGGCACGCTGTTCGGCGCCGCGTTTGCGTTTGCGCCGGCCGCGGCATTCTCAGTGCCCACGGATTCGTTCAACCCGCCGGATCCGAACGCCACGATCGTTGTGCCGAAGATTCCGATCGGAGAGTACACACCAGACGTTACGGGTCTCGTGGGCACACCCGCCACGACCGGCGCCCTGTCGATTACGCTGCAGAATGTAACGCGCGTGGGCCAGCAGAATTTCGTGGTTGGCGACACTTTCCAGGTGAACGCATCAGGGCCGCCCAATTCCGAGGTGACGATCACAGGCACTCAGAACGGAAACGACTTCGGCACTGCCAACGTGGGGCAGACCGACAGCCAGGGTAACTTTACACTTTCTGGCGTCGAAGGTCCCGACGCTGTGGGGCAGTGGGTCGAGAACTGGTTTATCGGCGGGCAGCTGGTGGCGACCTTCATGTTCATCGTTGCCCCCGCGGGATCGTGAAGGGAGAGAGGCTATGACACCGAGAGTGACGGGGATACGCGAGACGCGCGCTGTTGGGCAGAATGGTCAGATCACCACAGCGATCGTGATCACGTACATGGTGGGCACCTACGGGCCGTTCACGCTCACAACGACGCAGCAGGAGATCGATTCCGGCGCCGCGCAGCAGGCCATGCAGAAATTCGCGTCAACTCTTGGCACGCTGCCGACTGGCGCCGCCAGCTGAAATGAGTCCGTCCACCCAAGAGCTGAATAACATCGCCAACGGTGTGCAGGCTGGCCTCACATTCGCGGCTGCCGGCGCCCTCTACCAGGAGCTGCTGTTATTCACCTGGGAAACTCTGCTCTATGCCAACGTGAGCCCTGCGACTGCCTCGCCGGCGCAGTCGCTGGCAGCGTGGAACTACACCATCCCGCAGGTGGTCTCTCCTTACCCGCAAACGACGCCGCCGAGTTACTCGATCCTCAACCCGCAGGCATGGATCGCGGGCGCTCCCGCGGCCGTGCCCGGAGGTTCAAAGCCGGCCGTCACGCCCAACATCATCTCGACGCCGCCGCCGGCCCCGGGCGCCGCGCCGGCGACACCGCCGCCCACCACCACACCGCCGCCTACCACCACACCGACGCCTGCGACGTCGCCCACCAAACCCACGCCGAAGGTTCTGGTTGGCAGTGGGTTCTCACCGGGCGATTACTGCGCACAGTTTCCCGACGATCCGCTGTGTCAGTACGTGTTCGAGGGTGGAGAACCTCCAGTCGTCGTAATCGTCAACCAACCCGGCACGACGGTGGATGGCAGCGTCAATGTCACTGTCACCGGCGCCTCTGGCGCAGACGTCACGAAGGCCGTGGACGGCGCGCTGGGTGACCTCTGGGATGCGACGGTTGGCGCCGTCGACGCTGAGGTGGCCCAGGCGGTCAATGCAATCCAGCAGGTGCTCACCGACATCGGCAACGCCCTCAAAGCCGCGTGGAACATCCTGTCTCACCTCGCAGGCCTGATCCTTGGCTTTCTGCAGCAGCTGCTCACCGACGTCGTCACCGGCATCGTGAAGGTGCTGAAAGAGGCGGCGCAGCTCGCCCAAGACCTGTACAAGAAAGTCATTCTGCCGATCGCGCAGGGCATCATCGACGTGCGCAATGCACTGATCGACGTCTATCAGCGTTTCATCCGCCCCATGCTGATCGTGCTGCAGGACATCCGGAAGGTGCTCGCTATTCTGGCCGCGTTTCACCTCAAGTTTGCCGCCCAGCTCGATGCCAAACTGGCCGATCTTGAGGCGCGCATTTCGCGGCCGTTTCTGTACCTGCTGTCATACGTGAACGCGGTATCGAACTGGATCAACCTCATCATCACCGCGGGCTATCTGCTGCAGAAAAGTGTGTTCCTGAATTCCCTTGCCGCCTACATCGGCGAAGCGCTCAACCTTCAGCTCAACGCGATGAATCAGCCGCCGAGTGCCGCGGCGGTCGGCGCGGCGAATGCCGCCAACCAGGTCGTGCCAGCTGCGCAGGCCTCCAGCGATCTGGTGAACTTCATCGGCTACAATGCAGGGCCGATGCCGGCAGGCCTGCAGCGGTACGTTGAGCAGTTCCAGGTGAACTTGTCGGCAGGGCCGTTCTGATGGGCGATTTCTTCACGCCGCCGCCTGGCTATCCGGATGTGCCGCCGTCCCCGCAGACGCCGCCGCCAAGCTTCACACAGATCGGCGAAGAGTTCGGCATTGGTCTGAGTGGCAGCGGCGTCGGCTCAGGCTTTCTGAGCCCGTTGTTCGACATCCTGGTGCGGGTGTTCACGTACATCGTGGGCTTTCTGCTCAACATTGTGCTGAGGATCTTCGCGTTCATCATCCGGCTGATCGTGGGCATCCAGGATGAAGCCAGCCTCGGCTACGGCCAGGTTGTGGCTGCCACGTTTCAGGACCTGTTTGGCGTGACGATCGACCCCTCAGCTGTGAGCACGCGCGGCAACAACCCGAATAAGCAGGCGGCCGCTAACGCGATGGCCCAGGCGATCCTGAGCACGCTCTTCAACAAGCCGGCTGCCTCCGCCGGCGGGGGCATCACGCCGTCTGATCAGAACCCCAACCGCTACCTGCAGACCGTCATGGGCATGGAGCTGAACGGGTGGATGGAAAGCTGGTTCAGCGATGCGGTGAGTTATCACCTGCTCGAAAAGTACGGTGACCTGAAAGACGGCATCGCGCGGGTGCTCGGTCTCGGCCGAATGTCGCGCCAGGTATTCGCGCCGCCGCTGAAAGTGTTTGTCCACGATCCGTATCTGGCGCTGCTCAACAATACGTATCGACCGAAGCCGATGCAGGACACGATCGCGATAAAGGCGTTCCTTCGCGGCCAGCTCACGCGCACCGATCTAACCATGCTCCTTGGCCCGCAGGGCTTCACAGAGCAGGAGATCGATTTTCTGGTGCAGGACAACATGAAGGTGCTTTCGCCTGCTGACTTCGCGTACCTGATCTCGCGCGATCTGATCGACAAGAGCAACGCGGTGAAGTTCCTGCAGGGGCAGGGCTACGACGCCGACCAGGCCAACATCCTGCTGCAGATCGCGGAGGACAAGGAGCTGCAGGTCTACCGGAAGCAAGCCATCGCCGTGGCCGAAACCGCATACGTCGACGGCAACATGGACCAGGCGAGCTTCCAGAACCTCGTCAGTGGATCAGGTCTCACCGAAGTCGAGCAGAGCTGGATCACCGCGATTGCAAACCTCAAGAGGCAGACCAAAGTCACGCACCTGTCGAGGGGCGATATCGAGCAAGGCATTTTGGACGGAGTGATGAGCTTCTCTGATCTGCACACGTGGGCGCAGCGGGTGAACATGCCGGCAGACGAGGAAGCTTACCTCGAACTGATGATCCTGTTCAAGCAGAACAAAGAGAGCGCGACGGCGGCAGCGAAAGCAGCAGCAGCGAAGGCCAAGGCCGCAGCTGCACAGGCGAAGGCACAGGCGGCGGCCGAGAAAGCTGCAGCAGCGAAAGCCCAGGCGGCCGACAAAGGCGTTACGGTGGCCCAGGCGGAAACGCTGGTCAAGGATGGATTCTGGACCTTCGACCAGCTCGAAGCGTTCCTCACATCGAGGGGTTACGGACCTGACGCAATCACTGCGATCGTGCATCTGCTGCAAACAGAAATGGCTGCAACGGCCGCCAAATCTTCCACCGCGTCGACGGCCAAAGCTGCAGCTGCTGCTAAGGGCATCAGTCTGGCCGAGACGGAGAAGGCCGTTGTCGCCGGCATTCTCACCATTCAGGACCTGCAGAATTTCCTGTCCGCGCACGGGTTCGACGCGGCCGATGCGCAGACCATTGTCGATCTGACCGAGCAGGCGATCGCCGCCGCACAGGTGAAAGCGGCGGCCAAGGCCGCGGCCGAGAAGAAAGCGGCCGAAAAGATGATCAGCCTTCCGGAGATCGAGCACGCGGTGCGTGTCGGTCTCACTCCGGTGTCGACGTACAACGCCGCACTCCAGGCGGCCGGATTCGATCAGATGTCCATCACGCTGCTTGATGGCATCCTGCAAAACCAGATGTCACTCGACCGTGAACACGCCGCTAAAACCGGGGGTATCCTCGCGGCGGGCCGTGCGGTCGGTATCTCGACTGCGCAGCTGGAGCAGGAAGTCATCGCCGGCATCCGGCCGATTTCTGACTACACCGCAGCTCTCGCCAATCTTGGATACGGCGCCGTGAACCAGCAGGAATTGACGCAGCTGCTGCAGCTCAAGGTCGACGCGGCGAAACAGACGGCGGCAAAGAAAGCCGAGGCCGCGACTGTGCTGCAGACGAAAGGTGTTTCCCTGCCCCAGGCGGAAAACGCGGTGAAGCTGGGCGTGATTCCGATCAGCATGTACCAGGCGCAGCTACAATCGGCGGGCTATACGCCGGCGGCAATAACAGTGCTTTCGAACTCCCTGCTGGCTGAGATTGCCAAGACCAAGAAGGCGCAGACGGCCGCAACCGGCGCCGCCACTGCCCTGGCAAAGAAGAACATTTCTCTCCCGGAGATCGAGCAGGCAGTGATCGCAGGCCTGGAGCCGATCACCGTGTACACAACGACGTTGACCCAAAACGGGTATTCTGCGGCCGATGCGCATACCCTCACGGAGCTGCTGCAGCTGAAGGTCGACCACGCTCAGGAGCTGGCGAGGCTGCACGTCGACGCTGATGGCAAGGCCACACAGAAGGGCATCAGTCTTGCCAGTCTCGAAGCGTCGATCGTCGCCGGCAGCGCGACGATGGAACAGTACGACACCGTGTTGCAGGACCTCGGCTATGATTCCGTCGATCGCGACCTGCTGGAGAAGCTGCTGCAGGCGAAGGTCACAGCCGCGGCAGCCAAGGCGGGCAGCAGCTCGCCGCCTCCGGCCGGGGGAACCAGCACCACGGGTTAGCGTGGCGGATTATAATTCCGCCATGAGTGATCCGATATTGACCAGAGCCAGTGAGCGTGTCCGCATCACGATGAATATCTGTCAGGACGCGATGGAGATGCTGAGTCAGGCCGTAGAAGAGCTCAGGGGTAGAGTGGTTGAATTGCAGCGACCCGAAGGCGAGCGTCGCGAGAAGGAGTGACATGCGCTTCCTATCGGGGATCTGGCTACCGCCAATCTGTCTGTTTCTGCTGACGGCCACGATTGCCGGCACAACCCGGCGTGAGGAACCATGGGGCGCGATCGCGATTGTGTCGCTGTTCTGGCTGTGGATCGATCTTCCGCTCACGCTGGCATACGTGCTGTACCGGATATTCTTCAGAGCAAAGCGCGACGCGCAGCGCTGGAACGGTTAGCCGGCGCAATCCCTTGTCCAGCCTGGCATGCCGGCATCGGGATACGCGGGGGGCGGTGGAAAAACCCATCCCGGAAATTGACCATCCGGATTGTTTTTTGGGATCGGCCGAAGATTAAGATCTGCCGGCAGGCTACTACAGAGTGTCGGACCTCGAGATCTTGCAGTTTTCAATACGCGAGAGCTCGATAAGGCAGTTTTCCCACCTGAGCGGGCGGAGC
>DATGJK010000157.1:0-16305 GCA_035295245.1 Acidobacteriaceae bacterium | reverse complement strand
GCTGAGGATCGCCGCTTTGCAGGCAGCCGCTTCAAACAGGCGCCCGCTCGGGCAGTATCCGTATTCCGCCATGGAGCCGCGCGTCACATTGAGCGTGGCGCGCGAGGAGCACAAAAACGCGGCATGCTGCGATGGCTCCAGATGCCGCACGAAGCAGATGTTTTCCTGCCACGGAAAGCTGTCCGGATACTGCGCACCCGCAATGTAGAACCGCTGATCCGCAATCCGCCGCGCCGGCTCGACAAATAATTCTTCCAGCTTCGCCTGTCGATCGGCGGCGTACGTCCCCAGGTACGACAGCGCGCCCCTGAAGGCTTCGATCGGCTCGACCGCGTGGTGCGTCTCCGGATCGAAGGCGCCATAGAGAGGCGCGACGCGCCGCGCTCCCAGCCGCGTTTGCAGCTCATCGAGTGCGCGGCCGCCGGTAAAGCTCAATACCAGATCAAAAGGGCCGAGCCCCTCGCTCGGCAGATACTCCGGAGGCTGACCTTCGCTGAGAGAACGCAGAGTCACCGGCGTGTCCAGGTCGTAGAACGCCTTGATCTCCGCCTCCGATTCCCAGATCATGTGCGCTGCCCTGCCTCCCTCGGGACAATAGCTGGTGCACAGCGCGACATCCGCCGACCTCATCTCGCGCAGAGCATCCTGGCGGACCTGCTCCAGCGAATCGTAGAGCCGCAATTCGATCCCCGCAGGACAAGCCCAGCCATCGCGTGCCCCCGCGTAATACGGGACATCCTTCTCATAAAACACAGCGGAGTGCCCGCGCCTGGCCATCGCTTTCAGCAGGCTGCGCCAGATCGTCGCGTGGCCATTTCCCCACGAAGATGAAATCGACAGGCCGAAGATGATGAATCGCATCCGCTCTCCACGTTTCGCTACCTCGTCGAGCAGGAGGTGCCGATGAGACGCAAACGGCCCTTAGACCGCGATGGCCAGCGTGTCTTCCGGTTCCGGCAATGTGGGAGGGCGCCCCACGCTGAAGTACGTGAATCCATGCGCACGCATTTTTTCCGGAGAAAAGATATTTCTGCCGTCCAGCAGCAGAGGATACTTCATGGCCGCGTGCAGCTTCGTCAGGTCCAGTTCCGCAAATTCCTTCCAGTCGGTCAGCACCAGAACCGCATCGGCCAGATTGGCAGCCTCGTACGGATCTTTGGCGTAGCGCATGGAGCGTCCTTCCGGCAGGATCTCCGCGCTCCGCGCCATCGCCGCCGGATCGTAGGCGACAATCGTGGCGCCCTCCGATAACAGCCGCTTCACCAGCGCGATCGCCGGCGATTCCCGGATATCGTCGGTGGCGCACTTGAACGCCAGCCCCAGCACTCCAAGTCTCTTGCCGCGCAAATTCCAAAGCGCCGCCTTCACCTTCTCGAAAAACCGGCACCGCTGCTTTTCATTCACGCGCGCAACCTCGTCGAGCAGCGCAAAATCCACGCCGAGGTGCGTCGCCACCTGCCGGAACGCCGCCACGTCCTTGGGGAAGCATGACCCGCCGTATCCGATGCCTGGGTGCAGAAAGCGATGGCCGATGCGCGGGTCCATGCCCACTCCCCGCGCCACCTCCTCGATATCCGCGTCCGCGGCTTCGCACAGATTCGCGACGGAATTCACGAACGAGATCTTCATCGCCAGAAAGGCGTTGGAGGCATGCTTGATAATTTCCGCGCTGCGCGGCGAGGTCATCAGCAGGGGCGCAGGCGCGTCCGGCGAGCAGTGGCCCGCAATGCTGTCGGGCCGGCGGTAATACTCGCCCGAGGTCAGCGGCTCATAAATTCGCCGCAGCCATGCCGCCGCGCGCTGGCTGTTCGCGCCAACGACGATCCGCGATGGATGCAGGAAGTCCCTGACCGCCGTCCCCTCCCGCAGAAACTCCGGGTTGGAAACGACATCGAACTGGCTCCCCGAAACGCCGTTGCGCTCGATCGTCTTCCGAATCCATTCATTCGTGTAGACAGGAACGGTGCTCTTTTCTACCAGAACCGTGTAGTGCTCGATCGACCGCGCGATCTCCGCCGCTACCGCCTCGACGTAGGACAAATCCGCATCGCCTGAATCGCTTTGCGGCGTACCTACCGCGATAAACAACGCCTCACAGCAGCGCGCAGCCTCGGCCAGATCGGTGGTGAACCGCACTCCCCGGTTGCGATGACGCCGCAGCAGTTCGGGCAGATGCTCTTCGTGGATGGGGATTTCCCCTGCCTGCAGCGCCCGAACCTTGCGCTCATCGTTATCGACGCAAACGACGTCGTGGCCGATTTCCGCAAACCCTGCCGCTGCTACAAGACCAACATAACCAGAACCGACGACTGCAATCCTGACCGGCTTGATCATCCTCTCCCCTCGGCCTGGATGAATTTCCTGGCGGAACACGTCCATGCATTTGGCAAGACATTGGTAGGATGCGTTTTCAGTATTTTGATTTGTGTTTTTGGCGGAATTTGACGTCAGCCGGCCGACCCCGGCTTGCAGTGCTGAACTGGAACTATCCGCGGCTCCCGACAGATGGTGGGGACTGGCCGCCAACTATCAGATGGAAAGCGACCAGGACGGGCACCCGCTCGACACCTGGCTCGATAACCTCAGCATTACTTACCAGCCCTGATCTTCAGACGGCTTACTCGACGTGGTAGTTCGGCGCCTCGCGTGTGATCACCACGTCATGGACGTGGCTCTCCCGCAGTCCCGCGCTGGAGATGCGCACAAACCGCGCCTTGGTCTGCAGCTCCTCGATGCTCCCACAGCCGACGTAGCCCATCCCCGAACGCAGGCCGCCTACCAGCTGATACACCATGGCTTCCAGCGTGCCGCGATACGGTACGCGTCCCTCAATGCCCTCTGGCACAAATTTCCCCAGCCGGTTTCCTGCGTTCCGCTCGCGATCCACCACACCCTCGGTCCGCTCCGGCAGCTCGCTCTCTCTTGATCCCTGGAAGTACCGCTCGCCGCCGCCCTGCGCCATCGCAGAAAGCGAGCCCATACCGCGGTACGCCTTGAACGACCGGCCCTGATACAGAATCGTCTCGCCAGGACTCTCATCGACGCCAGCAAACAACGAGCCAATCATCACCACGCTCGCCCCGGCCGCGATCGCCTTCGTAATGTCTCCGGAATACTTCACGCCGCCATCCGCGATGATCGGGATCCCATGCCGGTTGGCAGCCTGGTAGGCCTCGCTGATCGCCGTGATCTGCGGCATGCCCGCGCCCGTCACCATGCGCGTGGTGCAGATAGACCCGGGTCCGATGCCAACCTTCACTGCGTCGGCGCCCGCCTCGATCAGCGCCTCTGCTCCCTCCCGGGTCGCTACGTTTCCGGCCAGCAGATCGACGTTCGGGAACCGCTTCTTCACTTCGCGGACTGCTTCCAGGACCCGGATTTGGTGTCCGTGCGCCGAATCAATGGCCAGAACATCGACGCGATTCCTCACCATCTCCGCCGCTCGCTCCAGAAAATCTCCCGTCGCGCCGATCGCCGCCCCCACGCGCAGCCGCCCCTGGCCATCCTTCGAAGCGTTGGGATATTTCAGCTTCTTCTGAATGTCCTTGACCGTAATCAGGCCTTTCAGCTCGTACTCGTCATTGACGACCAGCAGCTTCTCGACGCGATGCTGATGCAGAATCTCTTCCGCCTGGTCCAGCGTTGTGCCCACCGGCACCGTGATGAGATTGTCCTTGGTCATCACTTCGCTGATCGGAACGTCCGTGCGCGTTTCAAATCGCAGATCGCGGTTGGTCAGGATTCCAACCAGCTTCCGGTTCGTCGTGACCGGCACGCCGGAAATCTTGTAGCGGCGCATGAGGTCCAGCGCATCGGAAATCGGCTGTTCCGGCGCGACCGTCACAGGATCGACGATCATGCCGCTCTCCGATCGCTTCACCTTGTCGATTTCGCCCGCCTGCTGCTCGATGTTCAGGTTCCGGTGCACGATGCCCATGCCGCCCTGCTGCGCCATCGCGATGGCCATGCGCGATTCCGTCACCGTATCCATGGCCGAGCTCAGCAGCGGCGTGGCCAGCGTGATCCGCTTCGTGAGCCGGGTCTGCGTGCTCACCTGCGCCGGCACAACATCGCTCCAGGCAGGCGCTAAAAGGACATCGTCGAATGTAAGGGCTTCCTGCAGAGGGTGTTCGATCATGATGAAGAGAGGCACGCGGACCGGCAAGTCTCAAGCGAACTGTGCGGGGAGGCGGCTTCAGAGTATTGTAGACCAGCCCCGCGCCGGACTTCAGCGCCCCAGGACCGCGTTACAGTCGCCGCAGAAAAAACCGGGACCGCAGTACAGCCTCGGTCCCGGATTCAGTAGTTTTAAGAACAATAGCAACTCAGTCTTCGCTGCTCGGCTTCTGAGCCGCGACCTCATGGCCGTTGTGCCCGTTTTTCGGCACGATGTCCGGCGTCGCAGCGCGCCCCGCCATCGCTGCCCGGCCTGAGTAAACCCGCCACGTCCGCTCCACGTCGTCGGTCGCCGCCTTCAGCAACTCGTCGGCGACGTCCGGATGCGCGCGCTGCAGCATGGTGTAGCGGCTCTCGTTGTAGATGTAGTCCTGCAGCGGGATCGACGGAGCGCGCGAATCCAGCACAAACGGATTCTTCCCTTCCGCCCGCAGCGCCGGGTTATACCGCATCAGCGGCCAATAGCCCGAGTTCACCGCTGCCTTCTGGTGCTCCAGTCCCTGGCTCAGGTCATAGCCGTGCGCGATGCAGTGGCTGTAGGCGATGATGATCGCCGGCCCATCCCACGCCTCAGCTTCCTGGAACGCCTTGACCGTGTGGCTGTCGTTCGCCCCCATCGCCACGCGCGCGACGTACACCGATCCATACGCGACCGCCTCCATGGCCAGGTCTTTCTTGCTTGTCGATTTTCCGCCCGCCGCGAATTTCGCCACCGCGGCCCGCGGCGTCGATTTGGACATCTGCCCGCCGGTGTTCGAGTAGACCTCCGTATCAAGGACCAGCACCTTCACGTTCTTCCCGGACCCAAGCACGTGATCCAGCCCGCCGAAGCCGATGTCGTAGGCCCACCCGTCGCCGCCGATGATCCACACGCTCCGCCGGATCAGCGAATCGGCCACAGCCTGCAGATTTCGGGCATCCGCCGAGTCCACCGTCGCCAGCTTCGCCTTGATCTGACGAATCCGTTCGCGTTGCTCGTTGACGCTCGTTTCCTTCGTCTGATCGGCTTCCAGCGTCGCCCGCACCAGCTCCTCGCCGAGGATCGGCTTCAGCTTCGCGACCAGCCCTTCAGCATAGGACTTCTGCTGATCGACAGCGAGCCGCATGCCCAGTCCGAACTCCGCGTTGTCTTCGAACAGCGAGTTGGCCCAGGCCGGACCGCGCCCGTCTTCATTCTGGCAGTAGGGCGTGGTCGGCAGATTGCCACCATAGATCGATGAGCAGCCCGTAGCGTTCGCAATCATCATCCGGTCGCCGAACAACTGCGTCAGCAGCTTGATATACGGCGTCTCGCCGCAGCCCTGGCAGGCGCCCGAGAACTCAAACAGGGGCTCGAGCAGCTGGATATCCTTCACCTGGCCGTGCGAAACCCGGTCGCGCGCCACCATCGGCAGCGACTCGAAGAACTCCCAGTTCGCCCGTTCCGCAAACCGGAGCGGCTGCTGCGGCTGCATGTTGAGCGCCTTGTGTGCCGGATCGGCCTTGCTCTTCGCTGGGCACACCTCCACGCAAAGCTGGCAACCGGTGCAGTCTTCCGGAGACACCTGCAGCGTGTACAGCTCGTTATCCATGCCGCGCCATTTCGGCTTCGCGGACTTGAAGGTCTCCGGCGCGCCTGGCAGCAGCGACGTGTCATAAACCTTCGCCCGGATCACCGCATGGGGGCACACCATCACGCATTTGCCGCACTGAATGCACAATTCCTGGTCCCATACCGGAATGGACTGCGCGATGTTCCGCTTCTCCCACTTCGCTGTGCCTGTTGGAAAAATTCCGCCCGGAGGCAGCGCGCTCACCGGCAGCAGATCGCCTTTTCCCGCGGCCATCGCGCCCAGCACATCGCGAACAAACGCCGGAGCCTGATTCGGTATCGCCGGCAAAATGTCGAAGTGCGCCGAGACCTTCTCCGGCGGCTTCACCTCGTACAGGTGCACGAGAGCCGCATCGACGGCGGCGAAGTTCTTCTCAACGACCGCCTCTCCGCGTTTGCCGTACGTCTTCCTGATTGCCTTCTTGATCTGCTCGATCGCCTCTTCGCGCGGCAGCACACCGCTGATCGCGAAGAAGCACGTCTGCATCACGGTGTTGATCCGGTTGCCCATCCCGTTCTCGCGGGCCACCTTGTACCCATCGATCACGTACACCCGCAGGCGCTTCTGGAGAATCGTTTTCTGGATCGTGAGCGGCAGATGTCCCCACACTTCTTCAGGTCCATAAGGGCTGTTCAGCAGGAAGACCGCTCCCGGCTCTGCCGCCGCCAGCACATCCGTCTTCTCCAGGAATTCAAATTGGTGGCATGCAATGAAGTTCGCCCGCGAAATGAGGTAGGTTGACCGGATCGGCTCCGGCCCGAACCTCAGGTGCGACGTCGTCAGCGATCCCGATTTCTTCGAGTCGTAGACAAAATATCCCTGCGCATAATTCGGAGTCTCCGACCCGATGATCTTGATGGAGTTCTTGTTCGCTCCCACTGTCCCATCCGAGCCCAGCCCGTAGAACAGCGCCCGCACCGTCTTCGGATTCTCCGTCGAGAAGCTCTCGTCCCACTTCAGGCTCGAGTGCGTCACGTCGTCGTCGATACCCACGGTGAAGTGGTTCTTCGGATGCGCCTTCGCCAGCTCGTCGTAGATGCCCTTCACCATCGCCGGCGTGAACTCCTTCGACGAGAGCCCATACCGCCCGCCAACGATCACCGGGAACTGCGACAGCGGCATCCGCCCGCTCGACAGCGCCTCAGAAATGGTCGTCACCACGTCCTGGTAGAGCGGCTCGCCCGAGGAACCCGGCTCCTTGGTCCGATCCAGCACCGCGATCTTCCGCACCGTCTCCGGCAGCGCGGTCAGAAACGCTTCCGGCGCGAATGGCCGGTATAACCGCACCTTTAGCACGCCCAGCTTCTCGCCTTTCGCATTCAGCGCGTCGATCGCCTCTTCTGCCGCCCCCGATCCCGAGCCCATCAGGATAATCACCCGGTCCGCATCCGGCGCGCCGTAGTAGTCGAACAGCCGATACGCGCGGCCCGTCTGCTGCGCAAAGCGGTCCATCACATCCTGAACGATCACGGGACACGCCAGGTAATACGGGTTGCACGCTTCCCGCGCCTGGAAGAAGACATCCGGGTTCTGCGCCGAACCGCGCAGCACCGGCCGCTCCGGGCTCAGCGCCCGCTCGCGATGGGCCCGTACTGCCTTCTCATCCAGCAGCGCCAGGATCGTCTCATCGGCAATCGGCAGCACCTTATTGATCTCGTGCGAAGTCCGAAACCCATCGAAGAAGTGCATAAACGGGATGCGTGCTTCGAGCGTCGCCAGGTGGGCAATCGTCGCCAAATCGGCGGCTTCCTGCACCGAATTCGACGCCAGCATCGCGTACCCGGTCTGCCGGCAGCCCATTACGTCCGAGTGATCGCCGAAGATCGACAGCGCATGCGTCGCGATCGAGCGCGCCGTCACGTGCATCACCGACGGGGTCAGCTCGCCGGCAATCTTGTACATGTTGGGGATCATCAGCAGCAGTCCCTGCGAAGCCGTAAACGTCGTGGCAAACGCGCCGCCCTGCAGCGCCCCGTGCATCGCCCCGGCTGCTCCGCCCTCGCTCTGCAGTTCCGCCACCTTGGGAACCGCGCCCCAGATATTCGGGCGTCCCTCTTCGCTCCACTGATCCGCGAATTCCGCCATCGGGGATGAGGGCGTAATCGGGTAAATGGCAATCACTTCGGAGAACCGGTAGGCCACTGAAGCGGCAGCTTCGTTGCCATCGAAAATTGCGGTCTTGCTCGGTGCGCTCATGTCTCTCCCTCTCTGCGGTTGTGTGCGATCTGCCGCAAAGCCCACAAGTAAAAGTCTGCTCTGAGGGTTCAGCGACCCGCTGTGACAATGGACACAAGTGTGCGAGGATAAACTGTTTGGGAGAGCCCTCGACGGCCGCAACGCGACATCCGAAACGGCTCGTCAGTGACCTGTGATTGGGGTCACCGAGTGGCGGCAGGCGGGCGCGTAACTTCCAATGAGGAAGGCTTTTGGCTGGCTCGAAGCGATAAGGATGACTGAATGACCACTTTTCCCGAGCATCCCTGGTGGACGGTCGTTGCGCTGCTCGTGGGGGCTGTCGGCTTTGGCTTTGCTCCTCTTGCCCTGGCGTGGCTCTGGGCAAAGTGGATTTCCCCCCGCAAACCCGGGGCGGAAAAGAACGCCACCTACGAGTGCGGCCTCGAGTCCAAAGGCGACGCGTGGATTCAATTTGGTGCGTCTTATTATCTGTACGCAATTGTGTTTCTGGTCTTCGACGTGGAAGCCGTTTTCCTGCTTCCCTTTGCCGTTGCCTTTACCGGCCTTTCGGCTGGAGCCTGTGTCGCAATGCTCGTATTTCTGCTGCTGCTGGTGGAGGGCCTCGTCTGGGCCTGCCAGAAAGGTGTATTGACGTGGGCCTGATCCGGCGCGCAAGGCTATTGAGGTAACAATGGCGGACGATCTCAAAGAACTCAAGATCGAACTCAGCAAAAACGGCATTTTCACCACCACCATGGAGGAGCTCTATAACTGGGGCCGCCGCAACTCCGTCTGGCCGCTGACCTTTGGCCTTGCCTGTTGCGCGATCGAGATGATCGCCACCACCATGGCCCGGTACGACCTCGCCCGCTTCGGCGCCGAGGTCTTCCGCCCCTCGCCCCGCCAGGCCGACCTCATCATCGTCTCCGGCACCGTCACCAAAAAGATGGCTCCCCAGGTGGTTCGGCTCTACAACCAGATGCCCGAACCGAAATACGTCATCGCCATGGGCGCCTGCGCCATTTCCGGCGGGCCCTTCCGCGACGGCTACAACGTGCTCCGCGGCATCGACCGCTACATTCCCGTGGACGTCCACATCCCCGGCTGCCCTCCTCGTCCTGAAGCGCTGATTCACGCCTTCATCACGCTGCAAAAGCAGATTGAGGACGATGTTCTCCGCGGCGCCCAGCGGCCGCGCCACCTCGATCCCGATGCGCCCAGCGAGTTCCCCGTGCCCAGCTTTGGGGAGCACGGACTGGAGCCGCCCGATAATCCCGAGGTCTTCAACTCCGCGCCCGGTAATCCGCTCAAGGTGATTCAATGACGGCCCTGCCCACCCCCGAAGACATCAAGGCGCAGATTGAGGCCGGTATTCCCGGCGCAGCGGTCACTGTCATTACCAACGGCAGCCCCTCCGCCCAGCACTCGCTCCTTCTCGACAACCAGCACGCCCGCGACGCAGCGGTCTTCCTCCGCGATCATCCTGATCTCCGCCTCGACTTCTGTTCCCTCGTCACCGGCGTGGACTGGCCTGACACCGAGACGACGGAGAAAATCAAAGTGAGAAAGACCGTCGACGGCGTGGAAACCGACGTCGAAGAAGCCCGCAAAACCAAAATTCCCGGCTATCTAGAAGCCGTCTACCACCTCTTCTCCATGGAGAAGAAACACGGCCCGGTGATCCTGCGCGTGCGCACCGCCAACCGCACCGATCAGACCCACGTTCCCTCGCTCACGCCCGTTTGGCGCAGCGCGGAATTTCAGGAGCGCGAAGCGTTCGACCTCTACGGCATCGTCTTCGACGGTCACCCCGATCTGCGTCGCATTCTCATGTGGGAAGGCTTCGCCGATTTCCCCATGCGCAAGGACTATGTTCCTCCTGCAGATGATCGCCTGGCGGAGGTGCACGCATGAGCGAGCAGCTTCTCGACCTCGACCCCATTGGCGCCGGCGATACGGAAACCCTCGAAGTCTCCATGGGCCCGCACCATCCCTCCACGCACGGCGTCTTCCGCATGGACGTGCGCCTCGAGGGAGAGAAAGTCGTGCGCCTCAAACCCGTCTTCGGCTATCTCCACCGCAATCACGAGAAGATCGCCGAGCATGGCGCATACCTCGCGGCGATCCCGTATACCGACCGCCTCGACTATCTCTGCTCGATGACAAACAACTGGGGCTACTGCCTCGCCGTCGAAAAGTTGGCCGGCATCCCGGTTCCAGAACGCGCCGAATACATCCGCGTCATCGTCGCCGAGCTCACCCGCTTCCAAAACCACGCCGGGCTGATCGGCTTCCTCCTGCAGGACATGGGCGCCAGCGGTACGCCCCTGATGTACGCCTTCCGCGAGCGCGAGAAGATTCTCGACCTCTTCGAATCCCTGTCCGGCGCGCGCATGATGTGCAACTACATGCGATTCGGCGGAGTCCGTGTCGACTGCACGCCCGCCTGGCTCGATGAAGTCCGCGCCCTGGTTGCCGTCCTGCCCCGCTTCATCGACGAATTTGAAGCGCTCCTGCGCGGCAATGAAATCCTCATGGCCCGCACCCAGGGTGTCGGCGTGCTGCCCCGCGATCTGGCTGTGAGTGCCGGAGTGACTGGACCGATGCTCCGCGCCAGCGGCGTCAACTACGACATCCGCAAGGTCGACCGCTACGGCATCTACGACCGCTTCGAATTCCGCGTGCCGCTCGGCGACCACGGCGACGTCTATGACCGCTACATGATGCGGCTGCTCGAAATGCGCGAGTCTCTGAAGATCCTCGAGCAGGCGCTCCGCGATATTCCCGCGGGCCCCATCATGGACCCGAAGACGCGCCTCCGCGGGCTCCGTCCCAAAGCGGGAGAGGCCTACGGCCGCATCGAGGCGCCCAAGGGCGAGCTTGGATTTTTCCTGATCAGCGACGGCTCGACGAATCCGTATCGTTACCGCGTCCGGCCGCCGAGCATGATCAATCTCACCATCCTCGAAGACATGTGCCTCGGCCACAATGTCGCGGATGTCGTCATCATCCTCGGCAGTGTCGATATCGTGCTCGGCGAGGTGGATCGGTGAAAACAGTTGTTAGTTGTCAGTTGTTAGTGGTGAGTCTCCGGTGCCGCGAAACGAGTGCTTCGGCTCACTCGGGAACGCGACTTGTGACGGCAGCCACTAAGAACCAGCAACTGAGAACTAAGGACTATCTTTATGCTGGGTGAAGGCATCATTCAGGGACTTCTCGAGACGGCGCGCAACTTCTTCGGAAGCTACGTCGACAAGGACCGTCTCACCACGGTGCAGTATCCCGAGGAGCGGCGTCCGCTCCCCGAAGCCACCCGCAACTTCCCTTTCCTGCTCTACGACGGTCCAGACCCGGACTCTGGACTGCGCTGCGTCTCCTGCCAGATCTGCGAGAAAGAGTGCCCGCCGCGCTGCATCCACATCGAGAAGAGCAAGGATAAGAAGCCCGACTTCGTCGGCAAGCAGCAGTTTTACCCCGCTGTCTTCAACATTGATGTTGCGGTCTGCATGAGCTGCCAGATTTGCGTTGAAGTCTGCCCCTTCGACGCGATCCGCATGGATACGGCCTTCGAGCTGAGCACCACCGACCGCTTCGGCGGTCTGCTCTACACCAAGCGCGAGCTGGCCAAATCAAACGAGTACTACCGGGAGATTCATCCGACCGAGGCCGCCGAAACCGACGAGCGCCGCGCGAAGGAACTCGCTGACACCAAAGCAAAAGCAGCAGCTGCCGCAGCCGCGGCCGCAGCCAAAGCCGCGCAGGCCACGAATCCCGCCGCCGCGCCCGAGTCCGCAACGCAAGCCTCGAAAAACGGCGCCGCTGCTCCGCCTTCAGCGAACGGAGCCTCCGCCGCGGCCAAAACCGACCCCGCAAAACCTGAAAGCAAGGTGGAGCAATGACCACGGCAGCCTCGGTCGATCAGGTGTTCGTTACGCTGAAGGACTGGCTGGTCTTCCACACGCCCGCGGGATTCCAGGCGCTGGTCTCCATCCTGCTGACCATCATTCCCATCATCGTCATCTTCCCCGCTCTCTTCGCCGTCACCACAGTCCTCGAGCGCAAGGGCCTCGGGCGCATTCAGAACCGCTACGGCCCCAACCGCGTCGGTCCCTTCGGCGTCTTCCAGCCGCTGGCCGATGCCGTCAAATCCCTCACCAAGGAAGACATCGTTCCTCGCGCCGCCGACCACGTCGTCCACTACCTGGCTCCCCTCGTGCTCGTTGCTGCCTCGTTCCTCGCCTATGCGGTTCTGCCCATGGGCCGCAACATGGTGGCCGTCAACCTGGATGCAGGCGTGCTGTTCTTCTTCGCCATCGGCGCCGGGACCGAACTCGCCGTCTTCATGGCCGGATGGTCCAGCCGCAACAAATATTCTCTGCTCGGAGCCATGCGCGCCATCGCGCAGATGATCAGCTACGAAATCCCGCTGATCCTCTCCTCCGTCGCCGTCATCATGATGGCCGGCACCCTCTCCACCGCGCGCATTGTCGAGCAGCAGGCGCGGACCACCGCCGGCATCGCGCACTGGTATGCCTTCACTCCCTGGGGTCTCGCCGGATTCATCCTCTTCATGATTGCCGCCACCGCGGAGACCAACCGCAGCCCCTTCGATCTCCCCGAAGGCGAATCCGAAATCATCGCCGGCTATTTCATCGAGTACTCCGGCTTCAAGTTCGCCCTCTTCTTCCTCGCCGAATATCTCGAGATGTTCGCCGTCAGCGGCCTCGGCATCACCCTCTTTCTCGGCGGATGGTCTTCGCCCGTCAGCCTCCTTGCGTGGATCCCCTCCTGGATATGGTTCTTCTCCAAGCTCCTGGTCATGATCCTCGGCTTTATCTGGATTCGCGGCACGCTTCCCCGCCTGCGTATGGATCAGCTGATGAACTTCGCCTGGAAATTCATGTTGCCGATGTCGCTGATCGTTATCTTCTCCGCCGGTGTGTGGCGATTCCTGCCCCACGCCGTCGCAGGCTCTGCGGCCATTGGCCTTGTGATACGCTGGCTGGTCTGTGCACTCATTGTGATCGGGCCCTACGTGCTGCTGGCGCGCACTCTGGAATACGGCAGGCGCATCGAGAAACGCACCTACCGCTATGCCGAGTGACACGGGTCACAGTCGCTCACTTGCGCCTGTGAAATGGTAGAGAAGGTCAGCATCAACAACGCAGCCTGGAATGACCGGCGGCACCTGGAGTAAACCGCGCAGATTGTACGGACGACGATGACTGTGCCCTTCCTGATCCTCGCATTGCTCACCCTGGCTGGGGGCATTGCATCGATGACGCTGCGCCGCCTGGTTCACTGCGCGCTGGCTCTCACGGTCGCCTTCGCCGGACTCGCCACCCTTTACCTCAATCTCGGTGCAGAGTTCGCCGGTCTGGCGCAGCTTCTGGTCTACGTCGGAGCCATCGCCATCCTCATCGTCTTTGCCATTCTCCTCACCCGCGGCAGTGAAGAGCAGCCTCAATCGGTCTTCTCACCCGCCAGCTTCGGCGGACTCGTCATCGCGCTGGCTGTCTTTGCCGTGCTCGCGTGGGCGGTGGAAACCAGCAGCATCGTGCATCCGGTCAACATCCCGCCCGCGCCGCCCACGTCCATGCAGCAGATCGGACTCACGCTGATGCAGCGCTACGTCCTGCCGCTCGAAGTCATCGCTCTGATGCTTACCGCCGCCATGATCGGCGCCGTCATCCTGGCCGTTCGCGAGAGACGCAATGAAACAGAAACCGGAGTAATGCCAGCCGCGGAGAGTCGCCTCGGATGAACCCTCTCGCCGGCTGCCTGATCGTCTCTGCTCTGCTCTTTGCCGTCGGACTCGCCGGGGCCGTTACGCGCCGCAGCGCCATCCTCGTGCTCGCCGGCATTGAGCTGATGCTCAACGCCGCCAATCTGAACTTCATCGCCTTCTGGCGCTTCGGACCTGATCCGCAGGCCCTCACCGGATTCATGTTTGTGATCTTCGCCATCGCTGTCGCCGCCGCGGAAGCCGCTGTCGGCCTGGCCCTGATCGTCGCCATCTACCGCCACGCCCGCACTTCCGACGTGAGCGAGATCACGGAGATGAAAGGCTAATGCACACCGCCTGGATTCTCCGCAACCTCTGGCTCATTCCGGCCCTGCCCATCTTCGCCTCCGGCATTGCCGCTCTGCTGAAGCGCGGGCAGGCGCGCCTCTCTGCCGCTCTCGCCATTAGCTCCATGACCGCGTCGCTCGTGCTGGCGCTGATCGCCTTCGCCGATTCGCTGGCCAACCCCGCTCGCCAGGTCTTCTACTTCCACTGGCTGCAGTTCGGCCCGTACTGGCTCTCCCTCGGATGGCTCCTCGATCCTCTCGCCGCCGTCATGCTGGTGATGGTCACCTTTGTCGGTCTGCTGATCTTCATTTACTCGACTGGCTACATGGCGCATGACGACAATACCGGCCGCTTCTTCTGCTTCCTTTCCCTCTTTGCCGGAGCCATGCTCGGCGTCGTCATCGCCAACAGCCTGCTGCTCCTCTTCATGTGCTGGGAGACCGTCGGCCTCACCTCCTACCTGCTGATCGGATTCTGGTTCCACCGCCCCGCTGCCGCCGCCGCCGCGAAGAAAGCCTTCATCACCACCCGCATCGGCGACCTCGGCCTCCTCATCGGGATGGTCTGGCTCTACGCGCAGTCCGGCACGCTGCTCTTCTACAGCAATGGCACCGGCTGCCTCGAGCAAAACGCCATCGCAGCCATGGCAGCGCACACCGTCGGCGGCATCGCTGTCATCACCGCCATCGGCCTCCTCATCTTCTGCGGTGCCGTTGGCAAGTCCGGACAAGTTCCCCTCCATGTCTGGCTGCCGGATGCCATGGAAGGTCCTACGCCCGTCAGCGCCCTCATCCACGCAGCCACCATGGTTGCCGCCGGCGTCTACCTCATCGCCCGTGTTTACCCGCTCATGAGTGGCCATGCGCTCGCCGTGGTCGCCTGGGTCGGAGCCATCACCGCGATCTTCGCCGCCTGCATCGCCGTCGCGCAAAACGACATCAAGCGCATCCTCGCGTATTCCACGGTCTCGCAACTCGGCTACATGATGCTCGGCCTCGGCGTGGGCGGAGTCGCGGTCGGCATGTTCCACCTCATCACCCACGCCTTCTTCAAGGCGCTGCTCTTCCTGGGCGCCGGCTCCGTGATTCATGGCTGCACGGAAGAGCAGGACATCCGGAACATGGGCGGCCTGCGCCGCTTCATGCCCATCACCTTCGCCACCTACTCCGCCGGCATGCTCGCGCTCTGCGGATTCCCGCTCTTCGCCGGCTTCTGGAGCAAAGACGCCATCCTCCACGCCGCCCACGGCTGGTCCCTCTCCCTCGGCCCCTTTTACCTCGGCGCGATCGGAGCCCTCCTCACCGCGTTCTACATGACGCGCCAGATGTACTACGTGTTCTTCGGACCGCACCGGCTCCCGCAGGCAACGGTCTCCCCTGCCGCGGTCGCCTCGCACGTCATCCCCGCGCACGAAATCGAGCCCGTGGTCTCCGCAGGCCGTCCCGGCGAAGTATGCGAACCCGCGCATCCGCACGAGAGCCCGTCGAACATGACGCTGCCGCTCGCAATCCTCGCCTTCTTCGCGGTCTTCCTCGGATTCGTCGGCACTCCCGCCTGGCCCTGGTTCCAGTCGTTCCTCGCCGGCCAGTCCACCTCGCTGGACTTCGCCCGCTTCTCCGAACCCGGCCTCCTCCCCCTGATGATCGTTTCGTCCCTCATCGTCTTTGCCGGCCTCGGCCTCGGCTGGGCGCTCTACGGCCGCAAACCGATCGTCAATGCCACCGATCCCGACGCGCTGGAGCGCATCGCGCCGCCCGTCTTCCACGCGCTCGGTAATCGCCTCTACGTCGACGAGTTCTACGGCGCGACCTTCATCCGCCTCACCCGCTTCGCCTCCGCTTTCTCCGCGTGGCTTGACCGCTGGATCTGGGGCGGTGCCGTCCGCCTGGTTTCGTGGATCGTCACCGGCATCGGCTGGTTCGACTTCTCGCTCGACAAGTACCTCGTCAACGGCGGATTCGACCTGAGCTGCCGCGAGCTTTCCTTCGGCGGACGCCTCTTCGCGCGCCTGCAAAACGGCCGCGTGCAGAATTACCTCCGCGTCATCGCGCTGGCCCTCGTCGTCCTCGGCATTCTGCTCCTCTGGGGACTCCGCGGATGATCACCATCCTCACACTGTTTCCCATCGTCGGTGCTCTAGCGGTTCTGGCGCTGAGCCGCGCGCGCACCGCCGCTCGCGCCCTCTCGCTGGCCATCGCCGCTGCAACCCTCGTCATGGCCCTGCTCATCTGGCGCGTCTTCGAGCCCGCCCGCTTCGGCATGCAGTTCCAGGACTTCCACCAGTGGGCT